>NZ_JBFAIA010000090.1:0-32310 GCF_040654455.1 Nonomuraea sp. NPDC050691 | reverse complement strand
GCTGGACGGCGAGGCGATCTACCAGTCGATGGAGCTGGGCGTGCGGACCTGGGGCAACGACCTCGACGGCGCCACCGTGCTCATCACCGGCAGCGCGCCACCTGAGGGACGCTGATGCGGGCACCCGTCGCGCGCCACCTGAGGGCCGCTGATGCGGGCACCTGTCGCGCGCCACCTGAGGTCCACCGATGGGGCCCCTGACCGGGCCGCGCGACCTTCCAGAGAAATCCCCCCAAAGAGGTGTACTCTGCGAGGCGATCTCACCATGCCTCCGGAGGTCGCATGCCCCCCACACGTGGCCGTCCCATCGCGCTCAAGCTGCTGGTGCTGCTGCTCGTCCCCCTCACCTCGCTCGTGGGTCTGTGGGCGTTCGCCGCGGCGCTGACCGGCGGCGACGGGCTGCGCCTCCTCCAGGTGAACGAGCTGGTCACCAACCTGGCCAACCCCGCCGAGCAGATCAACGTGCAGCTCCAGAACGAGCGCCTGACCTCGGTGGAGTACCTGACGAGCAGGCAGGGCCGCCAGCGCCTGACGACGCAGCGAGCGCTCACCGACCGGACCGTGGCCGCCTTCCGGAAGCTCGCCGCCCGCGAGCGGGACCTCACACCGCAGATGACCACCCAGCTCGGCGCCCTATACCGCGAGCTCGACGAGCTCGGCCGGCTCCGCCGCAAGGTGGACGGGGCCGACCCGGCGCCGCTCCAGGTGATCGACGGCTACAGCCGGATCGCGGACGCCACGTTCCGCATGTTCGACGCCATGGTGCTGGTGCCCGAGCAGTCGCTCTACCGGCAGGCCAGGGCCGTGACCATGCTCGGCGAGGCCAAGGACATCCTGTCCCGCGAGCGCGCGGTGATCGCGGTGGTGCTGGCCCGGGGCCGGATCACCAAGGCGGAGCGCGAGGCGTTCATCGGCATGGTGGGCACCCGGCGGCTGCTCTACACGCAGGCGCTCTCCCAGCTCGACGGCCGGCTGCGCGGCCCGTACGAGGAGCTGGTGGCCTCCGCGGCGTACCAGGAGTTCCTGAAGACGGAGGACGCCGTCCGGGGGCAGGCGGCGATGAACGGGCTGCCTGCGGCGGCGGCCACCTGGCCCGTGGACGGCGACAACCTGTGGGCGGCGACCGAGCGCAACCAGTTCCAGGCGGTGCAGGGCGTCGTCCGCCGGGTCACGCCCGCCGCCGACGGCATTCTCACCAAGATCGGCGTGGCGGGCGGCGCTGGGCTGCTCGCGGTGCTCGCCTCGATCCTGCTGTCGCTGCGCTTCCGCCGCCGCCTCGGCGAGGAGCTGGCCGGCCTGCGCGACGCGGCCACGGAGCTGGCCGAGGTCCGGCTGACCGGGCTGGTCAAGCGGCTGCGCGCCGGGGGCGACGGGCCCACGCAGGAGGAGCTCGCGCCTCTGGAGGTCAAGGCCGACACGGCCGAGGTGCGCGACATCGTCACGGCGTTCAACAGCGTGCAGCGCACCGCCGTCGAGGCGGCCGTGGACCAGGCGCGGCTGCGGCACGGGGTCAGCCAGGTCTTCGTCAACCTGGCCCGGCGCAACCAGACGCTGCTGCACCGCCAGCTCATGCAGCTGGACAGCATGGAACGCCACACCGAGCAGCCCGAGATACTTGCCGACCTGTTCAAGCTCGACCACCTCACGACCCGCATGCGCCGGCACGCCGAGAGCCTGATCATCCTGTCGGACCAGGCGCCGGGGCGCGGCTGGCGCAACCCGGTGCCGCTCGTGGACGTGCTGCGCGCCGCCGTGGCCGAGGTGGAGGAGTACCCGCGGGTGGAGGTGCTGCAGCCGCCGCAGGTGTCGGTGGTGGGCGGGGCGGTCACCGACGTCGCGCACCTCGTGGCCGAACTGGTCGAGAACGCCACGCTGTTCTCGCCGCCGCAGACGCGCGTGGACGTCCGCTCCACCCTCACGCCCCACGGCGTCACGGTCGAGATCGAGGACCGCGGGCTCGGGCTCGTGCGCACCGAGCTGGACGAGCTGAACGTCCGGCTGGAGGAGGTGCCGGAGTTCGACCTGGCGCAGAGCGACCGGCTCGGGCTGTTCGTGGTGAGCCGGCTCGCGGCCCGGCACGGCATCCGGGTCAGGCTCGGGCCGTCGCCGTACGGCGGGCTGACCGCGATGGTCGCGCTGCCCGCGTCGCTGCTGTCCGGCCAGCCGGTCCTGGCCGGGCAGTAGCGCGGCGCCGTACGGTTCACAGCCGTACGGCCGGGAGGCGCGGACCTCAGAGCTGGACGAACGGGTCGGGGAAGTGGGCCGTGGCCAGCACGGCGCGGTCGGCGCGCAGCTCGTCGAGGACCCTGGCGCGCGTGTCCGCCGCCAGTTCCTGGTCGTCGTCGTAGACGTAGCGCACGGCCGGGTCGGCGAGCTGCGCCGGGTGGAGCAGCAGGTCACCGGTGATGGCGACGTCGCCGACGCGGGCGATCTGGTGGCCCGGCGTGTGGCCGGCGGTCAGGTGGACCCGCACGCCCGGCGCGACCTCCGCGTCCCCCTCCACGACGTGGAGCAGGTCCTTGAGCGGGGTGACCACCCGGTCCCGCATCTCGCCGCCGACGACGTCGAGGTCGGCGCGCTGGAGAACGTGTCGGGCGTTGCCGAACACGGGCGTGCCGTCGTCGCCGACCGCGCCGCTGGCGTGGTCGCTGTGCAGGTGGGTGAGGATCACGGTGGCGATGTCGGCGGGCGAGACGCCCACCGCGGCGAGCTCGCCGGCCAGCGACCCGGGCACCGGCGCCCAGGTGGACGCCGGTGAGCCGGCGGCGCCGATGCCGGTGTCGACGAGCGTGAGCCGGCCGGCCGGGTCGCGGATCAGGAAGCAGTGGAAGTGGAGGACCCACGGCTCTTCCGGGAGGTCCGCTCCCGGGAACATCTCGGCCATGGGGCGGAGGATGGCCTCGCCCATGGGACCTACCGCGTCACAGAGGGGCGTCACCTCGACGCCCGAGATGATGAGGGACTGGTGTGGCACGCGCCCAGACTAGGCGGCGACGGGGGTGCGCGGCACGTACTCGTTGTCGAGGTCGGCGGCGTAGACCGTGCGGCAGCAGTGCGCGCACCGGTACAGGATCGGGCCCTCGTCGAGCTCGTGGTGGCACCGAGGGCAACGGGTGCTGGTCTTCATGGGATCCCCCTATGGAATGCTGCTTGCCTACAGGAAAGCCTGGCCGGATTGCAGGAGCCCTGCATCACGCTTGACAAGATGCCGCGGCACGGCCGGACGCTCCATGTCGTTGTGCGCGCCGCCGGTGTGCCCTTCGACGGCCTCGCGAGAAGAACGGCCTCGCGAGAAGAACATTGTTACGACCGCGCAGGTGCTCCCGCGTGCTACGACACGAGAACAGCCCGGGAATAGCCCATGCGGGCTAGGTGTTGCATGGCTCAGAACGTGTGATACGTTCCGATCGGCGTAGAGCTTCCGCTCCGCCGAGTTCTCCCGCGATCCGCCCGCTTTCGCCGGGTCGGTTCGCCTCCATCACAGCCGGGCCTTTCCGCCCTCGGCGCACCGGTTCCGCGGCATACGCGTTCCACCCGGACGCGAGTCCCGTGTGCGAGCCCTGACGGTCGCCTGTCGCCGGATCCCGCTTCGGCCTGCCCTTGAAAGGGGCCCCATCATGACTGTCCACACCATTCCTCAGCACACCACCACCCGGCACGCGGTCCCGCGGCAGCGTTCCGGCGCGCCCGTGCGGCAGGTCTCCGGCCTGCTCGACCTGCGGGAGCGCGGCGCCTTCATCCGCGCCGGGCACCTGGCCGGCCCGGACGACGTCCGCTTCCCGCCGGACCGGGCCAGGCAGCTCGGCCTGCGCCACGGCGACCATGTCGTCGCCGAGGTCGCGGGCGGCAAGCTGGTGAGCGTCGAGTCGGTCAACGGCGCCGCCGAGTGGCGCGACCGGCCCGCCTTCGCCGATCTGACCCCCGTGTACCCGGACGAGCGGCTGCGCATCGAGACCGAGTCGCTCAGCACCCGGGTCGTCGACCTGTTCGCGCCGATCGGCAAGGGCCAGCGCGGGCTCGTCGTGGCCCCGCCGAAGGCCGGCAAGACCATGGTCCTGCAGGCCCTGGCCACCGCCGTCGCCCGCAACCACCCGGAGGTCCACCTCATGGTGGTCCTGGTCGGGGAGCGGCCCGAGGAGGTCACCGAGATGCGCGCCTCCGTCCGCGGCGAGGTCTTCGCCTCCACCTTCGACCACCCCGACCGCGACCACGCCGCCGTCGCGGAGCTGGCCGTCGAGCGCGCCAAGCGGCTCGTCGAGCAGGGCCGGGACGTCGTCCTGCTGCTCGACTCGCTGACGCGGCTCGGCCGCGCCTACAACAACCTGGCGCCGGGCGGCGGGCGCGTGCTCACGGGCGGCATCGACGCCTCCGCCCTCTACCCGCCCAAGCGCTTCTTCGGCGCCGCGCGCAACGTGCGGGAGGGCGGCTCCCTGACGATCCTCGCCACCGCGCTCGTGGACACGGGCTCGCGGATGGACAACAGCCTGTACGAGGAGTTCAAGGGCACCGGCAACATGGAGCTCCACCTGGGCCGGGACCTGGCGGAGCGCCGCCTGTTCCCGGCGGTGGACCTGGAGGCGTCCGGGACGCGGCGTGAGGAGATCCTGCTGCCCGCCGGGGAGCAGGAGATCGTGTGGCGGCTGCGCCGCATGCTCGCCGCGCTCGACCGGCAGCAGGGACTGGAGCTGCTGCTCGGCAGGCTCCGCGAGACGCCGACCAACGCCGACTTCCTCCGGACGGCCGCCGCCTGACCCGGCCACCGGTCGGCGAGCCCGGCCGGGCCCCCGGAAGAATAGGGGCATGCTCGCTGACATCATCGAATTTCTGGTCTGCCCTATTTGCCATGAAAAGGTGACCATTGACCGGGGCGCCGTGCGGTGCGGCGACGGGCACGCGTTCGACATCGCCAAGCAGGGATACGTGAGCCTGCTCGTGGGATCACGAGTGCCCGGGACGGCGGACAGCGCCGAGATGGTCGCCGCACGTGCGGATTTCTTGAGCAATGGGTATTTTGCGCCGCTTGTCGAAGCTGTCGCCGAAAGTGTGGCGGCGCGCATTCTGTCCGGCCGTGAGAGCGCAGGAACGGCGATTCGTGAGAAAAGCTTCGCAGTCCCGGAGGACGGAGCGGTCATGAAGGCGTACGGTGGTCCAGGAGTGGATCCCGGCCGCCAGGCGGGGCCGGCCGGACACCGGCCGGACGCCGCGCGGAGACCGGTGATCGTGGACGCCGGAGCAGGCACCGGTCACTACCTGGCCGGCGTGCTCCAGGCGGTGGACGGAGGCATCGGGGTGGCGTTCGATGTGTCCAAGCACGCCGTTCGGCGGGCCGCGCGCGCGCATCCGAGGCTGGGCGCGTTCGTGGCCGACGTGTGGCGTCCGCTGCCCATCCGGAGCGGGGTGGCCGACGTGGTGATGGATGTCTTCGCGCCCAGGAACGCCGCCGAGTTCCGGCGCGTCCTGCGGCCGGGCGGCGCCGTGGTCGTCGTCACGCCCGCGCCCGCGCATCTCAGCCCCCTCGTCGAGGAGCTGGGGCTGCTGTCCGTGGACGAGGACAAGGAGCGGCGGCTGGCCCGCGGCATGGAGGGGTTCACCGAGGTGGAGCGGCGCTCCATCGCGTTCGACATGGAGCTGGACCGTGACGGCGTCGCCGAGGTCGTGCGGATGGGCCCGAGCGCGTGGCACACCGATCCCGCCGAGCTCGCCGGCCGAATCACCGCATATATCTCCCGCGACACCGGCACACCATCAGGAGACCCGACAAAGCCGCGAAAAGTGATAACCCGCGCCGCCTTTCACCTGTCTATCTTCGAGACCGTACCGCAGGCAAGGATCATTCCTTGACGGACATGTGGGGCTGGTGTTACTGATGAGGCATTTAACCCGAAATTCCCCCACATTCCGCGAGTATTTCCGCGATACAGGCGCAATACTGGACGGCAACCCGTGGCCGGAGGCGGGCGGCAAAGGGAGGGGGCGCGCCGGATGAAGGCCGAGGAACGCTGGCAGGCCAGGTTCCGAGCGTCGCGCATGACGCTTCCGTTCTGGGCGCGCCAGGCACCGAGCAGGTCCGTCTACCGCTCCAACGCCACCGGCACCTGGGAGGTCTACGCCTGGGACCGCGCCACCGGCGCCACCCGCCAGGTCACCGAGCGACCCAAGGGCACCGCCCACGCCACCATCGACCCCACCGGCCAGTGGATCTACTGGTTCGCCGACACCGAGGGCGACGAGTTCGGCGTGTGGTGGCGCCAGCCGTTCGGTGGCGGCGCCAGCGAATTAGCCGCGCCCGACCTGCCGCCCGGCCAACCGGGCGGAATCGCGCTGTCCGCCACCGGCCTGGCCGCGATCAGCCTCGCCAGCGAGGGCTCCTTCCGCATCCACCTCGTACGGCCCGGCGACTCCTCCCGCCTGCTCTACGAGCACCCCGACGCCGCCTGGGTGGCGGACATGTCCCTCGACGGCCAGCTCATCGCCATCAACCACGGCGAGTACGGCGACTTCCGGCACCCGGCGCTCCGCGTGGTGCGCCAGTCCGGCGAAACCGTCCGCGAGCTGTACGACGGCCCCGGCAAGGGCGTCCTCGGCCTCCGCTTCGCCCCCGTCCTCGGCGACCGCCGGCTGCTCGCCCTGCACGAGCGGCGCGAACGGCAGGAGCCCCTGGTCTGGGACCCGGTCACCGGCGAGCAGCGCGAGATCTGGCTGCGCGACTCGGGCGACCTGGCCGCCGAGTGGTACCACGACGGCCGCGGCCTGCTGATCCTGCGCGACAACCGTGCCCGCACCCACCTGCACCGCTACGACCTCGGAGGCGGTGGGCTCACGCTGATCGAGACGCCGCACGGCGTGATCGAGGAGGCCGCGCCGCGTCCCGCCGGGCACGTCGAGTACTCCTGGTCGAGCGCCTCGCGCCCGCCGGTCATCAAGTCGAGCAACGGCCAGGTCGTGATCAACGCCGGCGGCCCGCCCGCGCCGCCCAGCGTGCCCGTGGAGGACCTCGACGTCCCCGGCCCCGGCGGCCGGATCCACGCGCTGGTCTCGCGGCCCGAGCACGGCGGCGGGCCGTTCCCGACGGTCTTCATGCTGCACGGCGGCCCCACGGCGCACGACCGCGACGCCTTCTCCCCCGAGGTCGCGGCCTGGGTGGACGCCGGGTTCGCCGTGGTGCGGGTCAACTACCGCGGCTCCACCGGCTACGGCTCCGCCTGGCGCGACGCCCTGCGCGGCGACGTGGGCCACATCGAGCTGCAGGACGTGGCGGCCGTTCGCCGGACGGTGGTGGAGCGCGGCATCGCCGATCCCGAGCGCGTCCTGCTGACCGGCACCGCCTGGGGCGGCTACCTCACCCTGCTCGGTCTCGGCACCCAGCCCGGCCTGTGGGCCGCCGGCATCGCGGCCGTGCCGATCGCCTGCCACCAGACCTCGTACGAGGACGAGGCCGAGAGCCTGCGCGCCTACCACCGGGCGCTGCTCGGCGGCTCACCCGACGAGCAGCCCGAGCGCTACGCCGCCAGCTCCCCCATCACGTACGTGGACCGGGTCGAGGCCCCGGTGCTCATCCTGGCCGGCGAGAACGACACCCGCTGCCCGCTGCGCCAGATCGAGAAGTACGTGGGCAGGCTGGCCCAGCACGGGCACCCGTACGAGATCTACACCTACGACGCCATCCGCGGCTCGCTGGTGGTGGCCGAGCGGATCGCGCAGATGAGCCTGCAACTGGAGTTCGCCCGCAAGCACCTGCGCCACTGAGCGAGCGCCACGGGACGCGCGGCGCCCTGCCCGCGGCCCGGGCCGTTCGGTCAGCGGGCGCGCAGGACCACGATCGCGAGGTCGTCGGCGCTCGGCTCGCTGGCGAAGTCGGCGACCCCCCGGCGGATGCGCTCCGCCACGGCTCGCGCCGACAGTCCGGCGCACTCGGCCAGCAGCTTCGCCAGGCCCCCGTCGTCGTCGAGCAGCCGGCCGCCCGAGCGGCGCTCGGTCACGCCGTCGGTGACCGCGAGCAGCACGTCGCCGTGGTCGAGGTGCACGGTGTCGGCCTCGAACACCACCTCGGGGAAGACGCCCAGCAGCGACTGCGGGGTGGTCACCGTCTCCACCTCGCCGCTCGCCTTGAGCCGCAGCGCCTCGGGATGGCCGGCCGACACCATCCGGATCTCCAGGCCCGTCGGCGCCGGCGTGATGTCGCCGTGGAGCAGGGTCAGGAACCTGGCCCGCTCGCCCTCCTCCAGGATCGCCTGGTTGAGCCGGCCCAGCACCGCGGCCACGCCGTACCCCTCACGGGCGAGCAGCCGCAACGTGTGGCGGGCCAGGCCGGTCACGGCCGCCGCCTCCGGGCCGGTGCCGCACACGTCGCCGATCGCGAAGCGCCACGAGTCGTCGCCGGCCTTGAACAGGTCGTAGAAGTCGCCGCCGACCTCGTTGAACTCGCCGGCCGCCTCGTAGATGACGCCGTAGTCGAGGCCGGGCACCTCGGGCTCGTTGGGCGGCAGCAGGCTGCGCTGGAGCGCCCGGTTGGCGGCGGCCTGCTGCGCGTACAGGCGGGCGTTGTCCATGGCGAGCGCGGCGCGCCTGCCGATGTCCTCGGCGAGCTGGATGACCTCGTCGGGGAACCGGTCGGAGCGGCCCAGGAACATCACGCCGAGGCCGCGCCCGCGCGCCGTCAGCGGGACCGTGAGCACCTGCGAGTCGGCCAGGTGCATGATGGACGGCCGCGCCTCGGCCGCCTCCACGTCGACGCCCTCCAGGTCCTGGCGCAGCCCGTCGATGCGGGCCTCGTCGGCGTGCCAGACGTAGACCAGGCGCATGGCGCCGTCGATGTGGTCGGAGGTGTAGACGGCGCACCAGCTCGACAGCCTGGGCACCACGACCTGGGCGATGATGGCGGGCACCATGTCGGGGTTGAGCGTGCCCGCGAGCAGGTCGCTGGCGTCGGCCAGGAACCCCAGCCAGTGCGGGCCGCGCGAGGTCTCGGCGGGCCTATCGGGTAGGACTGTTTCCGTGGAGCCGGGTAGCGTGAGACGTGCCCAGTGGACGTGCCCGTCGCGAGAGAAGGTGATCCCCCATTCCGCCACCGTCACAGAGGGGGCCTTCGGATCGCCCTGGGGGGCGTTGCGCTGCTTCAGCTCCACCTGGACGGCGTCGCCGTGGTGCTTCCACACCACCTCGAACGGCACGTCGACGACCTGCTCCGCCAGATCACCCGTGACCTGTTCGGCGGTGTGCAGCAACAGCCCGCCGACGGCCCACGCGGTCATCACCTCACGCGTGAACCGCATCGCGGCCGGCACAGCGGTCTCTCCGGGCGCGAACGTGGCGGCGAGCACCGCCTGAGGAGAAGCAGTCATCCCATCGTGCCTACCACACTTCCCACTGACTTGGGGTAAATCCAAGGACAGGACTACGAGCTACACAACGTGACAGACTTGAACCACTCAAGCGGCACCCCGCGCGTCAAGGAGGGCCTATGACCACGGTCAGGACCGCACCCGTATCCGAGGAGAAGGTCTACAGCGAGGCCGATCTCGTCCCCATCCTGGAGACGCTCTTCTCCTGGCGCGACGGCGACTTCCGGCGTCGGGTGCCCCACGCCAAGCCGGGCATCCTGAGCGAGGTCCGGCTGCTCCTCAACGAGGTGGCCGACCGCCGTGAGCATCTGGCCAACGAGCTCACCCGGGTGCGCAAGGAGGTCGTCAAGGAGGGCCGGTTCGGCGAGCGGCTGACGCCCGGCCCCGGCGTCGGCGCGTGGGCCGAGGGTGTGGAGTCGGTCAACATGCTGATCGACGCCCTGGTGAGCCCGGTCAGCGGCGCGGCCGACGTGATCGACGCCGTGGCCAAGGGCGACCTGTCGCGGCGCATCGACCTCGACCGGTCGGCCCGCGGCGAGGTGCGCCGCCTGGGCAAGGCGATCAACGGCATGGTGGAGCAGCTCGCCCTGTTCAACTCCGAGGTGACCAGGGTGGCGCGCGAGGCGGGCACGGAGGGCCGGCTGGGCGGCAGCGCCAACCTGCGCGGCATGTCCGGAAGCTGGCGCGACCTGACCGAGGCCGTGAACACGATGTCGTCGCGGGTGGCCGCGCAGGTGCGCGACATCGCCGTGGTGACCACCGCCGTGGCCAAGGGCGACCTGAGCCGCAAGGTGACGGTCGACGCCGTGGGCGAGATGTTCGAGCTGAAGAACACCGTCAACACCATGGTCGACCAGCTCTCCGGGTTCGCCGAGGAGGTCACCAGGGTGGCCCGCGAGGTCGGCACCGAGGGCCAGCTCGGCGGCCAGGCCCAGGTGACCGGTGTGTCGGGGGTCTGGAAGGACCTCACCGACAACGTCAACTTCATGGCCAACAACCTCACCAGCCAGGTGCGCAGCATCGCCACCGTGGCGACCGCGGTGGCCCAGGGCAACCTGTCGAAAAAGATCACCGTTGACGCGCAGGGCGAGATCCTCCAGCTCAAGGACACCCTCAACACCATGGTCGACCAGCTCTCGTCGTTCGCCGACGAGGTGACCCGAGTCGCCCGCGAGGTCGGCACCGAGGGCAAGCTGGGCGGCCGGGCCGAGGTCAAGGGCGTCTCCGGCGTCTGGAAGGACCTCACCGACAACGTCAACTCGATGGCCGCCAACCTGACGTACCAGGTGCGCAACATCGCCCAGGTGACCACGGCGGTCGCCAACGGCGACCTGACCCGCAAGATCGACGTGGACGCGCAGGGCGAGATCCTGGAGCTCAAGTCCACGATGAACACGATGGTGGACCAGCTCTCGTCGTTCGCCTCCGAGGTGACCCGAGTCGCCCGCGAGGTGGGCACCGAGGGCCAGCTCGGCGGCCAGGCCCAGGTGCGCGGGGTGTCGGGCGTCTGGAAGGACCTCACCGACAACGTCAACTCGATGGCCAACAACCTGACCTCGCAGGTGCGCCAGATCGCGGCCGTGTCGTCGGCCGTGGCCCAGGGCAACCTGTCCAAGAAGATCACCGTTGACGCGCAGGGCGAGATCCTCCAGCTCAAGGACACCCTCAACACCATGGTCGACCAGCTCTCGTCGTTCGCCGACGAGGTGACCCGAGTCGCCCGCGAGGTCGGCACGCAGGGCCAGCTCGGCGGCCAGGCGCGGGTGCAGGGCGTGTCGGGCGTCTGGAAGGACCTCACCGACAACGTCAACTTCATGGCCAACAACCTGACGTACCAGGTGCGCAACATCGCCGAGGTCACCACGGCGGTCGCCAACGGCGACCTCACCCGCAAGATCGACGTGGACGCGCAGGGCGAGATCCTCGCCCTGAAGACCACCATCAACCGCATGGTGGACCAGCTCTCGTCGTTCGCCTCCGAGGTGACCCGCGTGGCCCGCGAGGTGGGCTCGGAGGGCCAGCTCGGCGGCCAGGCCCGGGTCGAGGGCGTCGAGGGCACGTGGAAGCGCCTGACCGAGAGCGTCAACGAGCTGGCCGGCAACCTCACCACGCAGGTGCGCGCCATCGCGACCGTGACCAGCGCCGTGGCCCGGGGCGACCTGACCCGCTCGATCGCCGTCGAGGCCCAGGGCGAGCTGGCCGAGCTCAAGGACAACATCAACTCCATGGTGGCCAACCTGCGTGAGACCACGCAGGCCAACCAGGAGCAGGACTGGCTCAAGTCCAACCTGGCCCGCATCTCGCGGCTCATGCAGGGTCACCGCGACCTGTTCGAGGTGGCCAAGCTGACGATGAGCGAGCTGACGCCGCTCGTCTCGGCCCGCTACGGCGCCTTCTACAGCGTCGATCCCGAGGGCGACCACGAGCTGCTGCTGATCGGCGGCTACGGCGTGCGTCCCGACCGCGGCCCGCGCCAGCGCTTCGCGGTCGGCGAGGGCATCGTCGGCCAGGCCGCCGCCGAGGGCCGGCACATCGTGCTCGACGACGTGCCGCCCGGCTACATCACCATCGACAGCGGGCTCAGCTCCTCGACGCCGGCGCAGATCGTGGTGCTGCCGATCCTGTTCGAGACCCGCGTGCTGGGCGTGCTGGAGCTGGCCTCGTTCACGCCGTTCGGCGAGGTCCACCTCGACTTCCTGACGCAGCTCGTCGAGACCATCGGCGTCACGATGAACACGATCATCGCCAACTCCCGCACCGAGGACCTGCTGACCGAGTCGCAGCGGCTCACGCGCGAGCTCCAGGAGCGCTCCGACGAGCTCCAGCGGCAGCAGGAGGAGCTGCGCCGCTCCAACGCCGAGCTGGAGGACAAGGCGGCGCTGCTGGCCAAGCAGAACCGCGCGATCGAGATCCAGAACTTCCAGATCGAGCAGGCCCGCCGCACGCTGGAGGAGCGGGCCGAGCAGCTCGCCGTGTCCTCGCGCTACAAGTCCGAGTTCCTCGCGAACATGTCGCACGAGCTGCGCACGCCGCTCAACAGCCTGCTGGTGCTGGCCAAGCTGCTGACCGAGAACGCCGAGGGCAACCTGACGCCGCAGCAGGTCGAGTTCGCCCGCACGATCCACGGGGCCGGCTCGGCGCTGCTCCAGCTCATCAACGACATGCTCGACCTGTCCAAGGTCGAGGCGGGCCGCATGGACATCCACCCGATCCAGGTGTCGCTGCCGAAGATGGTCGACCTGCTGGAGGCGGCGTTCGCGCCGCTGGCCGCCGACAAGGGGCTGTCGTTCAGCGTGGACGTGGCGGGCGACGTGCCGAAGGAGCTGCGGGCCGACGAGCAGCGCCTGCAGCAGGTGCTGCGCAACCTGCTGTCCAACGCGGTGAAGTTCACCCCGCGGGGCGAGGTCAAGCTGCGGGTCGCGACCGCGCCGCCCGGGGTGGCCTTCGACGACGAGACGCTGCACGAGGCGCCCGACCTGCTCGCGTTCCAGGTGATCGACACCGGCATCGGCATCGCGCCGGACAAGCGGGAGCTGATCTTCGAGGCGTTCCGGCAGGCCGACGGCACGACCAGCCGCAAGTACGGCGGCACGGGCCTCGGCCTCGCGATCTGCCGTGACATCGCCCGGCTGCTGGGCGGCGAGATCCACGTGGACAGCGAGCTGGGCAAGGGCAGCACGTTCACGCTGTACCTGCCGGCCTCCTACAGCGGGCCGCTGGCCGCCGCCGAGGGCGACGCCACCCGCCGCCAGCTCATGACCACCCCGGTCGAGGAGCCGGCCGCGCCGGAGCCGCCGATGCCGATGGACCTGCCGGAGCTGGTCGAGACGCCGTCCGAGACGCCGCAGTGGCAGGGCGACGACCCGCTCAACGCCGCCAAGATCCTCATCGTGGACGACGACATCCGCAACGTGTTCGCGCTCACCAGCGTGCTGGAGCGGCACGGCTCGACGGTCGTCTACGCCGAGAACGGGCGGGAGGGCATCGAGCAGCTCGAACGCAACGAGGACGTCGCGCTGGTGCTGATGGACATCATGATGCCCGAGATGGACGGCTGGGCCACGACGTCGGCCATCCGCCGCATGCCGCAGTTCGCCGACCTGCCGATCATCGCGTTGACCGCTAAGGTCATGCGGGGCGATCGTGAGAAGAGCATCGCCTCGGGCGCGTCCGACTACGTGCCCAAGCCGGTCGACGTGGACCGTCTGCTCGAACGACTGCGCGGTTGGCTCAGCCGTGGGCGGGTGTCCACCACCACGGACCCAGCCGAAGGGGCGTGATCCATGACGGATCGAGCCAAGATCCTCCTGGTCGACGACCGAGAGGAGAACCTGATCGCCCTTGAGGCCATCCTGAGCTCGCTCGACCTGGTGCCGGTGCGCGCCCGGTCGGGCGAGGAGGCGCTCAAGGCCCTGCTCAACACCGAGTTCGCGCTCATCCTGCTCGACGTGCGGATGCCGGGCATGGACGGCTTCGAGACGGCCGCGCACATCAAGCGGCGCGAACGCACGCGCAACATCCCGATCATCTTCCTGACCGTGGTCGACAGCGCCCCCGACTACGCCTTCCGCGGTTACGCGGCGGGGGCCGTCGACTACCTCACCAAGCCGTTCGACCCGTGGGTGCTGCGGGCCAAGGTGTCGGTGTTCATCGAGCTGTACAACATGAACAAGCGGCTGGCCGAGCAGGCGGGGATGCTGCGCGAGCGGATGGCGGGCGAGCTGCCGCCGGGCACGGGCGATCCCGCGTCGGTCCTGCCGGAGCTGTCGCGGCGGCTGACCGCGGTGGAGGAGGAGCTGGGCCGGGTACGCGAACTGGCGCGCAAGTCGCAGGATCCGGCGCTGACGATCCCGCTGGGTGACCTGGCCGAGCGGGTGACCGCCCTGCGGGCCGGCTTCGACGCGCTGTCCTGACCTGCCGCTGTCGTACGACTCGTCCTGATATGTCCAGTTGCGGGCTTTGAAGTAAAACCGCGGACAATATCCCTCAACGTGCAGATTTGTGGGCTTTTCGGTTCTCTACAGTCGGAAGGATCCGATGCAGAGGAGAACCGATCTGATGCACGATGATGGCTTCCTCCGCGAGCTCGTCGCGATGAAGGACGAGATGGGCGTCGTATCGCTGTACGTGACCGCGGGCCCCCGCGTGGATCCGGGGATCCGGCCCGCCTGGGAGATCCGGCTGCGCGACGAGCTCGCCGCCATGCGCGCCCAGGTGGCGGCCTGGCCCGAGCGGATCCGGCGCTTCACCGTGCTGGAGCACCTCGACGCCCTCGAACCCGAGATCGACAGGCTCGTCGATCCGTCCGAGCCCGGGATCGGGCGGGCGCTGTTCGCCCCGGTCTGCTCGGACGAGATCCAGCGGACGTCGCTCCAGGTCCCCTTCGGCACATGCGCGGTGCTGGAGTCCACCGCGTACGTACGCCCCCTGCTCACCACGCTGGCCACCAGCGCGCCCGCCGGCGTGGCGGTCGTCCGCCGGGACGGCGTCCGGCTCATCGACTACCGGTACGGCAAGGCCGAGGACGTCTTCCGGTCCGCGTACGAGCCGGACACCGACGACTGGCGCGAGATGCGCGGACCCGCGAGGGCCGGCACGGACCAGCGTTCGTCGGTCCACCGCGACCTGTTCCGGCGGCGCGCCGAGGAGAACGTGGTGCGCCGCCTGTACGCGGTGGCCCCCGAGATCAGCAACCGGGTCGGCGCCCTGCATTGGGAGGACGTGCTGCTGGTCGGCGACCCGCGGCTCACCTCCGCGCTGGCGAACGCGCTGCGCCCGCTCGACCCGGTGCGGGTGGACAAGGTCGTCCCGGACGGGCCGGCCGCCGACGTGGTGGCCCGGGTCACGGAGGAGCTGGTCACGGTGCGCGTCCGCCGGGACGCCGAGCTGGTCCAGCGGGTCGTCGACACGACGCTGTCCGGCGGACGCGCCGTGCTCGGGCCGGCCCAGACGCTCGCGCTGCTCAACGAGGGACGGGTCGGCTGCCTGCTCGTGGACGAGAACGGGCACTGGCACGGCGAGCGGGGGCCCGACGGGTTCCTCTACCCGGCCGACCAGGTGCCGCGCGGCATGGTCACCACGGACGAGCCCGACCTCGGGGAGCGCATGATCGAACGGGCGCTGGAGAGCCGGGCCGAGGTGACGATCGTCCACGCCCACGCGGCGGGCGCCCTGGCGCCGTACGACGGGGTGGGCGCGCTGCTGCGCTGGTGAAAGTGGCGGGCTGCGCGTCCTTCAGGGCGGGGCCCTTCGGCAGCGGGGTGCGGCCTTGGCGGGGTGCGTCCTTCAGTGGCGGGCGCGTTCGAGGGCGTCCCAGAAGCCGCGGCGCAGGGCGTGGCGGACCTCGTCGTGCAGCAGGAAGTCGATCGGCAGCGACGAGCCCTGCAGCAGCCTGGCCTCCAGGTCGGAGGGCATGCGGGGCTTGCGCGCCAGCACGGCCTCCAGCCACAGCGCGGGCGCGTCACGCGCGACGGACTCGCCGAAGTCGTGGCCTTCGCGGTGCGCGGCCTTCACGGCGTCGGCCAGCGTGGTGGCCTGCGAGGTCGAGGGGGGCGTGGGTGGGGTGGACTGCGGGCCGGTGAAGGCGCCGAACGGCTGGTAGGAGCCGTTCGACGACTGCGCGGGCTGCGACGGCTGCTGGTAGGCGCCGTTGGACGGCTGCGCGGCGAACTGCCCGGTGGACGGCGTCTGCGGCGACGCCGGCTGCTGCGGGAGGGGCCCGGTCGCCGGGGCCTGGCTCGCCGGCTCCTGGTGGTAGTAGGTGGGCGACGGTGACGGCGTCGAGGACTGGCCGCGACCGGACGACGGCTGCCCCTCGGGCTGCGCCGGGGGCGTGGCGGGCAGCGCCGGGGACGGGGTCGTCGGCGGGGCGGCGTGGCTGCCGCTCGACTTGGGCGCGGGCAGCGGCGTGGGCAGGGACGAGGACGGCGGCGGCGCGGGCGGCAGCGAGTGGGTCGCGGCGTGCGCGGCGGCGTGGCCGTTGGAGAGCGGGTGGTGGCCGTTGGTGACCTCGCTGATGCCGGTCACCAGGTTGACGAACGGCCGCAGGTGGACGTTGCCCAGTTCGATGAGGTCGTCGCCCTCCTGGCGCAGGGTGCGCGAGACGGCCCAGCCGCCCTCGGTGGCGATGTGCACCACGGTCACCCGGATGCCGAGATCCTGCGCGTCGCAGACGACCTGGGCGAGGTCCTCGTCGCCGCTGACGACCACCGCGTCGCAGATGGCGTTGTTGCGGGCGAGCGTCATGAGGTCGCGGTGGACCTGGGCGTCCACGCCCTCGCGCCGGCCCGGCCGGATGCGGGACAGGCGCAGCTTGAGGCCGGGGATGTCGGCGAGGACGTCGTGCTCCGGGGTGCGGCGGCCCTCGACCGTCGCCTCGTACCAGTAGCAGCGCAGCAGCGGCAGCCCGGTGCGCTCCCGCGCGAGGTTGCTCATGAGCTGGAGCAGACCCGGGTAGTCCCACGCGACCGCCTCGCGATGACGGGTCCCATGCACGGCCATCGCGCCGTCGGCCAGCAGGTAGCCAGCGTCCACGAACAGCGCGCAGCGATCCACTGTGACACGGCCCCTTTCCTGATGGTCCGACCTCACTGGCTCTGCACCGTCAGAGCCGGACTGGCGGCCCTTTCTCAGGGTAGTGAAAGCGGGTGATCGTCCGAGGGTTAATCCCGACGATTCGCCACCGGCCCGGGCATACGCCAGATGATTCACGGAGACCGTACCAGTTTGTCCGGGTTTATGGTTACTGCCGCGTACGGGCACTGACAGCGGCAATTCCAAACAAAATCGCATCTTTCTCGCTGGTAATGGTGAGGGCGGGATCGTCACCGAGGTCCGTCTCGAAGGTGTCCACGTCCACCCCGAACGTCATGCCCGCGGCCCCGTCGGCGGAGCCGTCGAAGGGGTTGGCGGCGTCACGGTCGCCACCCTCCGGCACCAGCGGGCCGCCGCCGGCCGACACGGTGTCGCCGTCCAGCTCCGCGTCACCCTCCCACGTCACCAGCCGCACCCGCGCGGGGGCACGGCCCGACGTCCCGCCGGACGTACGGCCTGCCGCCCCACCGGGAGTACGGCTTGGCGTCGTCCCGCCGGACGTCACGCCTGGCGTCACGCCGGGCGTCGCAATGGAGGTCCCGCCGAGCGCCTCGCCGGGCGTCCCGTTGGACGTCTCGCCGAGCGTCCCGCTGGACGTCCCGCCGGGCATCGCTGTGGACGTCCCGCCGGGTGTCCTGCCGGGCGCCAGGCCGTCGAGCGGGAGCCGCAGCGAGGCGCTCCCCTCGCCGGTCGCGACGGCGCCGTCGAGGACGACCGTCCTGGTGTACGGCCTGGCGGGGTCGGTCGCGATGACCACGAGGCTCCACCCGGCGTGCCGGGACACCCCCGGCGCCATGGGCGCGTCGGCCGCCCACCACTCGCCCTCCCTCCTGGAGGCGGCCACCAGACCGGTGACGTCGGCGAACGCCTGGTAGGCCGGGCCCGACGGCAGCCTGGCGTCCTCCACCTGGTCCGGCCGCACCGGCTCGTACCTCCGGTGGCCCGGCGGCCTGAGCCGGATCGGCCCCGGTACGCTCCCTCCGGCCGACCAGTAGAGCCCCGCCCACACGATCCGGCCGCCGCGCGGCATGCGCAGGCGCGCGGCGCTGGAGGCGGCGGTGGAGCCGGTCCGGTCGGCGTCGAGCGGGACCATCGACCACAGGTCGTTGTCACGCCTGGCGCCCTCGCGCCGCCTCGCCGCGGTGCAGCCGGATTGGCCGCCGGGGCAGGTCAGCAGGGAGTTGCCGATCGCCATGACCGAGACCTTGCCCTCCGTGGCGAACCTCGCGGGCGCTCCCGCCGGCCGTACCCCCGTCGCGGCCCGGGCCGCCGTCCGCATCCGCCCGGCCCTGACCCGTACGGCCGGAGCCGCACCGTCCTCGGCGTCGGCGGCCACCTGGACGCGCAGGAACAGCACCGTGCTCTCACCGGCTCCCAGGGGGGTGCGTACGCACCGCGCCCCCTCCGGCACCGCCCGGCACGCCCACCTGGCGAGCGCGCCCCCCGATGGGCGGGGATCGGGGGATCTGCCGACCGGCCCCGGTGAGCCGGTGCCGTGACGGTGACGGCGCGTGGACGTCCCCCCGCCCGGCGCTCCCGCTCCGCCCGGTGTCGCTCTTGTGTCGAGGCCCGGTGTCGCTCTTGTGTCGAGGTCCGGTGTCGCTCTTGTGTCGAGGTCCGGCGGGGTTTTCGTGTCGGGGCTTGGCGGGGTTCTCGTGTCGAGGTCCGGCGAGGTGTCGAAGCCGGGTACGCCGCCGCGGCGTAGCAGGGCGCCGAGGTCCGGTGCCACTTCGCGCCCCTGCGTGCCACCGTGCTCCCGGGACCCGACGCGCCCCGAAGACCCGTCGGGGCCTGAAGACCGGTCGGGGCCTGGAGACCTGTCGGGGCCTGGAGACCTGTCGGGGCCCGAGGAGGCGTCACGGCCTGAGGAGGCGTCACGGCCTGAGGAGGCGCCGCTGCGGGCCGGGGACCCGTCCTCGGGCCGGGAGGCGTCGCGGGGCGGCGTGCGCGGTGGGGTACGGGGTGGCGTGCGTCGTGGCGGGGTGGTCGCCGGGCCGAGCACGGCGCCGTGTCCGCGGCTGCCCGGGGGCATCAGCGTGACGCCAGGAGGCAGGTCCACCATCGCCCGCACGCCCGCGCTCGGCCCGGTGCCGGAGTTGCGCAGCCGTATCGCCACGATGCCGGATCGGCCACGGATCAGCGCACCGAGCGGGTCGATCGTGGCGCGCAGGCGGGCCCTGCCCCCACCGGTCACGTCTCCCGGCTCCGGGCCGGGCGGTGAGATCGGGTCCGGCTCCACCACGGTCAGCGGCGACCGGTCGGAGCCGAGGGGGTGCGCCATGGGGGAGGTGGCGAGCCGTTCGGCCGCCTGGCGCCCGGAGGCGACGGCGAACGTCGTGGCGGCGGCGACGGCCACCGCCGCACCCCCTGCCACGGCCACCCGCCGGCTCGCCGCCACCCGCTGAAGCCAGTGGACCAGGCGCGGGCTCCGGCGCGCCCCACAGGCGCCGGCCTCCCACTCCCCGCCTCCACCGTCAGCGCCTTCCGCGTCATCGCCTCCCGCTCCGGGCCCCCCTCCGTCAGCGCCTCCCGCTCCCGGACCACCGCCGTCAGCGCCTCCCTCCGCATTCGCCCGGTCCGCCTCGGACTCCCAGAAGGCGAGGTCCTCTTCCTCCGCGCGCGCCGCCTCCTCCTTGTCCGCCGCGTCGCCGTCCGTCCCCCAGTACTCCGCCCCCCAGAACGCGGCCTCCTCGTCCGCGTGCCCGGGGGCGCCCGTCGTGCCCGACGGCCCCACGGGCTGAACGCCGGGCGGCGTCTCCTGGGAGCGGGGTGTCACCGTGACCCGGAGCAGCGCCGACATCGAAGACTCCGCCGGCCCCCGCGACGCCGGCCCCTGCGACGCCGGCCCCTGCGACGCCGAGCCCCGCGCCAGGTCCGCCGCGTACTCGGGGAAGGCCGGGCCGACCAGCAGGGGCCCGATCACCACCCGGAGCCCCGCGCTGATGTCCGTGAGCTCGGTCAGCACCGCGTGGCAGCGCGCGCAGCCGCCCGCGTGCGCCGCCACCGTCCTGGAGTCGCGCCGCGACAGCCCGCCCCGCACGTGCGCCGCCATCCTGCCCAGCACCGGCACGCACGCGGGGGCGGGTGAGGCGGACAGGTACAGCCGCATGTACGCCTGTCTCAGCCCCTCACGAGCCTGGTAGGCCAGCGGGGACACCTCGTCCCGCGACAGTCCGAGCAGCGGCGCCAGCTCGGCCGGCTCGGCACGCTCGACGTCCAGGTGCCAGAGCACCGCCCGCCACCGCTCCGGCAGCGACAGGAACGCCCGGGCGAGCATGGACCTCTCCAGCCCCGCGAGCGCCGGGTCGACGAACGGCACGGCCGGGTCGAAGGGCTCGTCGAGCGTCACCTGGCGGCTCTCGATCCGGGCCCGGTCGTGGACCGTGCGCCGCACCACGGTCAGCAGGTAGGCGCGGAAGGCCTCCCCCGGCCCGCCGCCCCGTCCGACCAGGTCGAGGATGCGGGTGAACGCCTCGGCCACCACGTCGTCCACCTCCGCCTCCCCGCGTACGAGCCGGCGGGCCAGCACGCGGGCGGCGAGGGCGTGACGCTCGTGGAGCAGGCCGTAGGCGGCGGCGTTGCCCGCTCTGACGGCTTCGAGGAGCTCGGTATCGCTCTGCGGTGATTCGATACACATGGTCACCTCGTGATTACGAAATGTTGCCTCGCCGAGTCATTCCGCAGCCACGGGCGTGCCCAAACCCCGGACGCGCCTTTACGTCCGGACCGGAGGGAGCGCGTCCTGATCAGGCCCCTAAGCTTGGGCGCATGACGGATCGCGACGACCTGCTGGCCGAGATCGAGAACAAGGCCGTGGTCCACGGCAAGGTGGTGCTCTCCTCCGGGAAGGAGGCCGACTTCTACCTGGACCTGCGCCGCATCACGCTCGACGCCGTCGCGGCGCCGCTCGTGGGCAGGGTGATGCTGGACCTCACCGAGGACCTCGGGTACGACGCCGTGGGCGGGCTCACGCTGGGCGCCGACCCGGTGGCCGCCGCGATGCTGCACGCGGCGGCGGCGCGGGGGCGCAGGCTGGACGCGTTCGTGGTGCGCAAGGCGCAGAAGGTGCACGGCCTCCAGCGCCGCGTGGAAGGCCCCGACGTGAAGGGCCGGCGCGTGCTCGTGGTCGAGGACACCTCGACGACCGGCGCGTCGTCGATGACGGCCGTGGAGGCCCTGCGCGAGGCGGGCGCCGAGGTGGTGGCGGTGGCCACGATCGTCGACCGCGGCGCGGCCGCGCGCATGGCCGAGGAGGGGCTGGAGTACCGCACCGCGTACACGCTCTCCGACCTGGGCCTCTGAGCGATCCGGTCAAGGGCTCTGAACGGGCCGCGCTCACCGGGCGGAGGCCGTGAACCCCCGGCGGCCGCGTCAGGGCGCCTTGACCGTGAAAGCCTCGCGCTCACCCGCCTTGCCCTGGGCGCGCGGCCTGCCGTTCTCGCTGACCCGGACCGTGGCCGCGTCGGCGAGCACCACGTCGAGCTCGGGCTCGAAGTAGCGGACCTCCTCGCCCCGGGTCATGTCGCGGTACTGCAGCACGTCGCCGCCCGGCACCCGGACCGTGACGAGGGGGCAGGTGTCGGCCACGCACTCGAGGCGCACGGTGGGCACCTGAGCGCTGGCCGTCGGCTCGGCGGTGGCGCGCTGCGGCTCGGCCCGCTCAGGGGTGTCGAGCGACAGGAACAGCGCGCGCCCGCCGATGACGAGAAGTGTCGCGACCCCGGCGACCGCGAGAACGGCGGCCGCGAGGCGGGCGAGGCCCATCGGATCTGACCTGTGGCGTCCCACACACCGGAGAGTACCCCCGGGAGAGGCCGGTTCCGGTTACGGGCCGTCGGGGCTCGTGGGGATGCGGTGGTGCTTGCCCGTGGGCACCGGCGCGGCCTTGGGGGCCCTGCGCCGCTTGATCACCTCGAAGATGATGGGGATCAGCGAGATCAGCACGATGAGGAAGACGCCCGGCAGGATGAACTTGTCGATCTGCTTGGGGTCGACCTTGTTGCCGAGGAAGTGGCCGAGCAGCAGCAGGCTCTCCACCCACACCACGCCGCCGATGACGTTCCAGACGAAGAACCGTTTGGCGGGCATCTCCAGAACGCCGGCGACCGGGTTCATGAAGGTGCGGACGATGGGCACGAACCTGGCCAGCACCACGGCCTTGGCCGGGCCGAACTTCTCGAAGAACTCCTCGGCCCGTACGACGTGCTCGCGCTTGAACAGCCGTGAGTCGGGCTTGTCGAACATCCTCCGCCCGAACCTCGCCCCGAGGAAGTGCCCGAGCTGGGCGCCCGCGACGGCGCACAGCGGGGTGCCGATCAGCAGCACCGGGAAGGACAGCGGCTCGATCCCCATGCCGACGGCCACGGACCCGGAGCTGAAGATCCCGGCCGCGACCAGCAGCGAGTCGCCCGGCAGGAAGAAGCCGAGCAGCAGACCCGTCTCGGCGAAGATGATGGCCAGAACGCCGATCGTCGCGAAGGCGCCGAGAATGGTGAGCCACCACGTCGGGTCGAGAAGATTCAAGAGCGAGTCCACAGGCTGAGCCTACCTGTAGCAGGGGGGCTCGACGGGTGACGCGCGAGGCGTTGTCACTACCACGCCGGGTAGCGGACGGTAATACTGGGCAACGCGCAGCCTTACTTCTCAGGGAGATGAATCATGCCGATAGCTACTCCAGAGATCTACGCAGAGATGCTCGACCGGGCCAAGGCCGGCGGATTCGCCTACCCGGCCATCAACGTGACCTCCTCCCAGACGCTCAACGCCGCGTTGCGCGGTTTCGCCGAGGCCGAGAGCGACGGCATCGTTCAGGTCTCCACGGGCGGCGCCGAGTTCCTGTCGGGCGCCACGGTGAAGGACATGGTGACGGGCGCGACGGCGCTGGCCGAGTACGCCCGGGTGGTGGCCGAGAAGTACCCGGTGACCGTGGCCTTGCACACCGACCACTGCCCGAAGGACAAGCTGGACGGCTTCATGCGGCCGCTCATCGACGTCTCCCTGGAACGCGTCTCGCGCGGCCTCGACCCGCTCTTCCAGTCGCACATGTGGGACGGCTCGGCCGTGCCGCTGGAGGAGAACCTCGAGATCGCGCAGGATCTCCTGGAGAAGTGCGCGCGGGCGAGGATCATCATGGAGATGGAGATCGGCGTCGTCGGCGGCGAGGAGGACGGCGTCGTCGGCGAGATCAACGAGAAGCTGTACACGACGCCCGGCGACGCGCTGGCCACGGCGGAGGCCGTCGGGCTCGGCGAGCGGGGCCGCTACCTGCTGGCCGCCACGTTCGGCAACGTGCACGGCGTCTACAAGCCGGGCCACGTCAAGCTGCGGCCGGGCGTCCTCAAGGAGCTGCAGGACGCGGTGGGCGCCAAGTACGGCAAGGACAAGCCGTTCGAGCTGGTCTTCCACGGCGGCTCAGGCTCGTCGCTGGAGGAGATCCACGAGGCCATCTCGTACGGCGTGGTGAAGATGAACATCGACACCGACACGCAGTACGCCTTCACCCGGCCGATCGCCGACCACATGTTCCGCAACTACGACGGCGTGCTCAAGGTCGACGGCGACGTCGGCAACAAGAAGGCCTACGACCCGCGCTCGTACGGCAAGTCCGCCGAGGCCGGCATGGCCGCCCGCGTGGTCGAGGCGTGCGAACACCTGAAGAGCGCTGGGACGAAGATCTCCTAGCCACGTCCGGGGCCCGGCGGGTATGACTTGTCCTATGGACAACCTTCTCGCCGGGCCGCCCCCGACCTACCTGCCGGACCTGCCCGAGGCCAGGGAGGCGCTGGAAGCCGGGGCCAAGCCCTCCGACGTGGCCGCCCGCTTCCCCGCCTTCCCGGCGGCCTGGGCCGCCCTCGCGGAGGAGTACTTCGCGCAGGGGCACGCCGTCACCTCCTACGCCTTCGCCCGCACCGGCTACCACCGCGGGCTCGACCAGCTGCGCCGCAGCGGCTGGAAGGGACACGGGCCGATCCCGTGGGAGCACGAGCCCAACCGCGGCTTCCTGCGCTGCCTGTACGCGCTGGCCAGGGCCGCCCAGTCCATCGGCGAGAAGGACGAGGCCGAGCGGTGCGTGCAGTTCCTCAAGGACAGCGACGAGGCCGCCTACGACGCGCTGACGGCCGGGTAGCCCCCTTGGGACAGACAGGCACAGTCGGGTAGTCTCTGCACGCAAGAGCCCCTGTCGCGCTTGCGCCAGGGGTTTCGTTTTGTGCTCGGGAGACTAGAACCATGCCGGCTGTCGTTCTCGTGGGCGCCCAGTGGGGCGATGAGGGCAAGGGCAAGGCCACCGACCTGCTCGGAGGCGACGTCGACTACGTCGTCCGGTACCAGGGTGGCAACAACGCGGGCCACACCGTGGTCATCGGCGACCAGAAGTACGCTCTGCACCTGCTGCCCACGGGGATCCTGTCCCCCGACGTGGTGCCGGTGATCGGCAACGGCGTGGTCATCGACCCACGCGTGCTGCTGGACGAGATCGACGGGCTGGCCGCCCGCGGCATCTCGGCGGAGCGCCTGCTGATCTCGGCCAGCGCGCACCTGATCATGCCCCACCACCGGGCCCTGGACAAGGTCACCGAGCGCTACCTCGGCAAGGCCAAGATCGGCACGACCGGGCGCGGCATCGGCCCCGCGTACGGCGACAAGATCTACCGCATGGGCGTGCGCGTGCAGGACCTGCTCGACCCGGGCATCCTGGCCAAGAAGATCGATGTCGCCCTGACCGAGAAGAACCAGGTGCTGACCAAGGTCTACAACCGGCGCGGCATCGAGCCGGAGCGGGTCCTGGAGGAGTACCTCGGCTACGCCGAGCGGCTCAAGCCGCACATCGCCGACACCTCGCTGGTGCTTTCGAACGCGCTGGACGAGGGCAAGCTCGTGCTGCTCGAGGGCGGCCAGGGCACGCTGCTCGACATCGACCACGGCACCTACCCGTTCGTCACCTCGTCCTCGCCCACCTCGGGCGGCGCGTGCGCCGGCTCCGGCATCCCGCCGACCCGGCTGACGAAGGTCATCGGCATCCTCAAGGCGTACACGACCCGCGTGGGGTCGGGCCCGTTCCCGACCGAGCTCGAGGACGAGATGGGCGACTGGCTGCGCACGACCGGCGGCGAGTACGGCGTGACCACCGGCCGCAACCGCCGCTGCGGGTGGTTCGACGCGGTCATCGCCCGGTACGCCACGCGCATCAACGGCGTGACCGACTTCTTCCTCACCAAGCTGGACGTCCTGTCGGGGCTGGAGCGGATCCCGGTCTGCGTGGCGTACGAGGTGGACGGCGTGCGGCACGAGGAGATCCCGATGACGCAGACCGACTTCCACCACGCCAAGCCGATCTACGAGGAGCTTCCCGGCTGGCAGGAGGACATCACGGGGGCCAAGACCTTCGAGGACCTGCCGGTCAACGCCCAGGCGTACGTCCGGGCGCTGGAGGAGATGAGCGGCGCCCCGATCAGCGCGGTCGGCGTGGGCCCGGCGCGTGACGCCACCCTGGTCCTGCGCCCGCTGACCTGACGACCCGGCGGACAGCTCCGCCGGGGTCTATCCGGCGGTGAGGACCGCGGCGGTCATGGGCGTGTGGACGGCCCAGCCCAGGGTCTCGTAGAGCGAGCGGCCGGCGGGGGTGGCGACGAGCACCCCGTCGGCGGCGCCGCCCGCCGCGGCGGTCGCCGTCAGGGCTCGCATGACGATGGTGCCGAGGCCGCGCCGCCGGTGGTTCGACGCCGTCTCCACCTGGTCCACGACCGCCGTGGCGCCGGCGATGGCCATCTGCCCGCGCGCGGCCATCTCGCCGGCGGTGGTGAGCAGGCGCGCGACGGTGACGCCGGCGCGCGTGGTCACGGCCAGCGTGTAGCCGGTGGGCGCGGCCACGCCGGCGCGCGCGGCGGCCGTCATGCCGGTGACGCCCCGGGTCCGCGGTGGTGCGGGGTCGAGCGGGGCGGTCATCATGTACTCCGGCCCCTGCACGTCCCAGGACGGCGGCAGCCAGGGCGCGACCTCCTCCGGCGGCGCGCAGAGCTTCAGCCAGGTCCCGGGAACGCTCGGCAGGGCGGTGAGATGGCGCAGGGTGGCCGGGGTGGGCGCCGGGACGACGTGGCGGACCATGTGGCCGGGAAGGCCGACGTCCACGCGCAGGCCCCACGGCTCGCGTACCGGGGTGGGGGCGTTGCGGGAGACCACCCATCCGTCGACCCACGCCCGTACCGTCTCCGGCCGGACCGTTTTGAGAGCCCCCGTCATGGCGGTCAGCTTATTGCACGAAGATTGCCACTATCCAGGCAAAAAGGGCATGCGACGGCTCACATCGGGCCCCTACCCTCGACCCCATGGACATCCGCCGGGTCACCGCTTTCGAGGCCGTCGCGGCGGCCGGCCACCTCTTCGACGCCGCGCCACGCCGGGAGGCGACCACCAGGTTCCTGGCGGACGAGGGACACCACCTGCTCATCGCGTACGTGGACGGGACGCCCGCCGGGATGGTCACCGGGGTGGAGATGACGCACCCCGACAAGGGCACGGAGATGTTCCTGTACGAGCTCGGCGTGGACGAGAGCTTTCGCGGCCAGGGCATCGCGCGGGCCCTGGTGCTGGCCCTCGCCGAATTGGCCCGGGAGCGCGGCCTGTACGGGCTGTGGACGGCCACGGGCAAGGACAACGAGCCGGCCCAGGCCACGTACTCGGGCGCGGGCGGCGACGCGGAGACGGACCAGGTGATCTACAACTGGACCTTCGACCGCCCGATCCCGTGATCTCCTCCGGATCCCCGCATCGATCTTCGCCGGCCTGATCTCGGGATATTGCCGACAAAAAGGATGCGGCGTGGCGGACGCGGGAAGGTGGCGGGCGCCCGGTAGGGTCCGGGTGTGCGCGTTGAGATACATGGCCATCGGGGGGCTAGGGGCCTCTGGCCCGAGAACACGTTGCCTGGCCTGAGCCGCACGCTGGAGCTCGGGGTCCACGCACTGGAGCTGGACGTCGCGCTCACCGCCGACCGGCGTCTGGTGCTCACCCACGACCTCACGGTCTCGGCCGTCACGAGCGCCGACACGCGGCCGGTGCGGGCCGGCGACCCGGCGTTCCCGTACGTGGGGAAGCCCATCAACACCCTCACGCTCGCCCAGCTGCGCACCCTCGACGTGGGCGTGCGGTTGCCGCGGCACCCCGACGACCCCTTCGCGATCACGCAGGTGCCGGTCCCCGAGACCCGCATGCCCACCCTGGGCGCGGTGCTGGGCCTGGTCAACGCCTACGAGGCCGACGCCGTACGCCTGCACGTCGAGCTCAAGTCCGACCCGACGCGGCCCGAGCTGACCGCCGACCCCGAGCTGTTCACCGGGCTCGTGATCGACGAGCTCGACCGGCACGGCCGGCTGGACAACGTGGCCATCCTCAGCTTCGACTGGCGCGTCATCACGCAGGCGGCCGCCATGGCGCCCGGCACGCGGCGTTTCGCGCTGATCGAGCCCGACACGCTGCACTGGAACGGCGACCTGGGAGACGACGTCCCCGCCGCCGCCCGCGCCGCCGGGGCCACCACGCTGTCGCCCGAGCACGTGATGGTGGACGAGCTCCTGATGTCGCAGGCGGCCGGGGCCGGGCTCGACGTGGCGGTCTGGACGGTCAACGACACCGAGCTGGGGGCGCGCATGCTCGACCTCGGGGTCTCGGGGATCGTGACCGACTACCCGGACCGGATGCGGGAGCTGTGGCGCGAGCGCGGCCTGCCGCTGCCCGGCCCGGTCGAGCCCCTGCGGCCCGTCTCCGTCTGACCGTTCTACGGCAGGACGGCGCCGACCCGCTTGACGGTGCGGATGACCGGGGACGTCTCCAGTTCCCGCACGCCGTCCAGGGGCGCGACCCGCTCGGTCAGGTACCGGTACAGGTCCTGGGTGTCCCGGCAGGTCACGCCGGCCATGAGGTTGCTCGGGCCGGTGATGGCCGCGGCCACGTCCACCTCCGGGTGCGCCGCCAGCGCCGCCCCGACCTCCGCCAGCCGCGACGGGCGCACCTTCATCCACAGCCACGCCTCCGCCCGGTAGCCGAGGGCCCGCGACGGGATCTCGACGTCGAACCTGAGCGCGCCGGCGCCGCGGAGCTGGTCGAGGCGCCGCCGTACCGTCGACTGCGAGCAGCGCCCGGCCGCCGCCAGCTCGCCGTACCCGGTCCGCCCGTCCTGGGCGAGCACCCGCAGCACCGCGCGGTCTTGCTCACCGAGGTCGACCGCCACCGCGCGCGACTCCGGTCGGGAGACCGCCGCCGCACGCGGCTCCTGTGGGGAGAGCGCCTGATGGGGGACGAAGCGGAGCCGGGCGGCCTGGTCCGCGGAGAGGACGGCGACGCGGCTGCGCCACCCCGCGTACATGTGGAGGGTCGCGTGCGCGGTCATGGCGACGAGGCGCGGCGTGCGCGGCAGCTTCTTCAGCAGCAGCTCCCCGCCGTCCTCGCCGGCCGCGTGGACGCCGCAGACGATCTCGGTGCCGCCGGACGTCAGCCGCACCCACACCGTGTCGTCACGGCGGGCCAGCGCCTCGGCCACGGGCCCGGCGGCGTCGGGCGTGCAGACGAGCCGGACCGCCCAGGAGGTGTGCCCGTACAGGGTGCCGTCGAGGACGCCGACGACGCGTAGCAGGCCCTCCGCGCGCAGCCTCCGGTAGCGCCGGGCGATCGTGTGCTCGGAGACGCCCAGGATTTCGCCGATCCGGTTGAACGCGGCTCGCCCGTCGAGCTGCAGGGCGTGCACGAGAGCGAGATCAATGTCATCCAGAGAGCCGCTTTTCTCCATATTTCATGATTTCACGCTGGAATTCAGCACTCAACTGCCTCTGAGGTGCGTCACCCGCCTTGCCGGGACCATCGTTGCGGCATGAGCACTTACCTGGTTTTCGGTTCCACCGGCAACGTCGGCCGGAGGGTCGTCGAGCGGCTCTCCTGGTCGGGCGCCACCGTGCGCGCCACCAGCCGCCGCCCCGAGTCGGCCCGGCTGCCCGAGGGGGTCGAGGTGGTCGCCCCCGACCTGACCGCGCCCGGCGTCATGGACGACGTCGAGGCGGTGTTCCTGATGTGGCCGTTCCACTCGGACGAGCAGGCGGCCCCGTACGTCGACGCGATCAAGCGCGGCGCGCGCCGCGTCGTCTTCATGACCGGCGGCGGGGTGCGTCCCGGGCTGGCGCCCGAGGAGCAGCCGAACCCGGTCGCCCGCTGGCACGCCACCGTCGAGCACCTGCTCCAGCAGTCGGGCATGGAGTGGACGGTGCTGAGCCCCAGCACGTTCATGGTCAACACCCTGTGGTGGGCCGACCAGATCAGGGCCGGCGACACCGTCCGGGGAGCGTACGGCTCGGTGGCGATGACGCCGATCCACGAGGACGACATCGCCGCGGCGGCGGTGAACGCGCTGACCGGCTCCGGGCACGCGGGACGCCGCTACACCCTGACGGGCCCGGAGGTGCTGACGCAGGCCGAGCAGGTACGGGTGATCGGCGAGGCCGTCGGCCGGCCCCTGCGCTGGCAGGAGCTCTCCCTGGAGGAGGAGCGGGCGCGGCTGCTGGCGGACCCGTCCTTCCCCGACTCGTTCGTGGACGAGCTGCTCGACGGGTACGCGAAGATGGCCTCGGCCCCGCCGCCGTCCGTCACCGGGACCGTCGAGGAGATCACCGGGACGCCCCCGGCCAGGCTCGCCGCGTGGGCCGTCGAGCACGCCGCCGCGTTCGAGCGGTTCCTGCCATGAGGAGACCGGCCCACCGTCGTGAATCCCGCGGGCGGGGCGACGAGCACGCCGTGGCCGGGTCTTCGCGTGGCGCGGTCAGCACAGGGTCGCGGTGACCCGGGAGGTGACGTCGACGGGACGTACGTGCCCTCGATGACGCACTGGCGGCGTTCGTCGCCGACGACGGTGCGCCGCACGCAGGCGGGCGGCTCCACCGACGCGACCAGGCCGGGTGGGCCGGCGAGGCAGACGTCCCACTCGGCCTGGACGCCGGAGGTGCTGATGCTGGTGGACCTGCGTCGCCGCCGGGCGGCGCCGGACTGGGAGACTCGCCATATTGGGAAGTACGTACTAATCTTTCTTCTTACTATGAAGGACGTATACAACTACGACCGCGACCCCGACGGGTCCCTCTATGACCCCCGGGTCAGGGCCGCCATGACCGGCTTCGCGGGCGGCGACCGCGACGACCTGCTCGCCTTCGAGGCCGGCGCCGCCGTCCGCACCGCGTACCACTCCGTCGAGCGCATGCGCGCCCACGGCTCCCAGGGCCGGGGAGTCAGCGCGGGCGCGCTCGACCTGCTGATCCGCCTGAACGGCGGCGACCAGGGCATCAGCATCGGCGACCTGGCCAGGGCCGCCGGGGTCAGCTCCCGCAACGTCACCGGCCTGGTGGACACCCTGGAGAACGACGGCCTGGTCCGCCGCGTCCCCGACCCGGACGACCGGCGCTCGGTCCTGGCGGAGATCACGCCCGCCGGCCGGGCCTGGATCGAGGCGTTCCGCGAGCCGTCACGGCTCGCCATGCGGGCCATGTTCCAGGGCTTCTCCCCCGAGGAGCTGGTCGCCTTCCGCGACCTGTGCCTCCGCCTGGCCGCCAACCAGAGCCGCATCCTCTCCCGGCTCGGACACGACAGCCTCCCCCGGACAGGACAGCAGCCATGACCACGACCGCCGAGGAGCGGACCCGGCACACCGTCCGCGGCTACCACGAGGCCCGCTTCAAGGGCGACGTGGCCGCGGCGGCGGAGCACCTGGGAGAGCCGTTCCGCTTCCAGAGCCCGTTCATCACCTCGGACGACCGGGAAGGGCACCTGGCCACCCTGCCGGGGTTCGTGTCGATCGTGACGGGCGTCGACCTGATCAGCGAGCTGTACGGCGACGCGGAGGCGACGCTCGTGTACGACGTGCACACCGCGACACCCGTCGGCACCCAGCGCACGGCCGAGCACTTCCGCCTCGTCGACGGCAAGATCGTCTCGATCGCGCTCATCTTCGACGCCGCACCGTGGCAGCCGATGAAGGCCCACATCGAGACCTGAGGCCCGGGGGCGTACCGACAGCTACGCGCCCTGCCTCAAGAACTCGCGCGCGCCCCGCAGTTTCGTCCTCAGCAAGCGCTGCGTCGCCGTGCAGTCCAGCCGCACGTCGAGCGGGCCGGGCACGTCCGTGTCCGCCCGCCGGCCGCGTGCCAGGCGCGACGGATCGAGCCCGTCACGGCGCGCGACGAGACAGCCGAGCTCGTACCGGCTCACCGCGTCGGCCCCGGCCACGTGATGAATCCCCTGACGCCCCGCCCCGGCGAGTTCCAGAAGGGCCGCGGCCAGATCGCCGACGTGCACCGGGCAGCGTACGTCGTCCGTGAACAGCACGCCCTGTCTGCGGCCCGCCGCCAGCGCGTGCACGAAGGACTCATGACCGGACCGGCCGCCACCGACGATCAAGGACGTCCGGGCGATCACCGCGCCCGGGACGATCGCCTGCACGGCCACCTCGGCCGCCGCCTTCGCCGCCCCGTACGGCGAGACCGGATCCGGCACGTGGTCCTCCGCGTAGGTGACCGCCTCCCCCGAGAAGACGGCGTCGCTGGACACGTGCACCAGCCGCCCGCCGATCGCCGCCACCGCGAGGGCCACGTGAGCGGCGCCGCTCGCCGTCGCCGTCCAGTCGGCCTTGCTGTACGCGGGGTTGAGGACGACGTCCGGCTCCAGCGCGGCGATCAGATCGGCGACGGCCGCGCGGTCACGGACGTCGAGAGGGGACCAGCCGACGCCGGAGACCGTTCCGGGTCGGGACAGGAAGGTGGCCGCCACCGTATGGCCCTCGGCGAGAGCCCGCCGGGCCAGCTCACCGCCGAGAAAGCCGCTGCCGCCGACGATGAGCAGCCGCATGGGCGGTCACCTGTCCTTCCATCACATGTCCGGGCGTCGCCCATCATGATGGCGGCATGGGGCCGGATGTACGTCGTCCGGCGACCGATCGACCGGGGACGGCCGATCTGCGGCGATTCGACGGGGGTCCGGGGCGGCTGGTCAGCGCGCCTGGAGTCGCACCCGGGTGGATACGCGGGAAGCGGGCGCATCCCGGCGGACCCTCATGATGAGACCGGCCGCGGCGTGCTGGTCCACTCGCACGTCGGCCGCAGGAGCGGTCACAGGCTGCGGGCGGTGATGTCGCCGTTGGAGGTGGTGGCGTGGATGTCGAGTTCGGCGGTGCCGTCGTTCTTGAGGGCGTTGGTGACGCGGCCGTGGGTGGTGCCGGCGTCCAGGGCGGCCGAGACGCCGCTGGCGGCGCTGATGGAGATGTCGCCGGACAGGGTGCTGAGCACGACCTTGCCGCCGGTGGCCTCGGCGATGCGGATGTCGCCGCGTGCGGTGCTGATCTCCGCGGGGC
>NZ_JBFAIA010000089.1:0-32731 GCF_040654455.1 Nonomuraea sp. NPDC050691 | reverse complement strand
GCCCGGCGGCGCGGCCGGGCAGCGCCGGTCACCCGTTCGGCTCGTGAACCGTGACGACCTGGCTGGCCTGCGCCGGTCCGGTCCGGCCGTCGCCGGCCCACCGCACGGTGTAGGTGTATTCACCCGCGTCCGGTGTGTCGGCGAACATGTACGACCCATCGCTCCTGACCGCAGCCGACCACCAGCGGGTGCTGCCGGCATCGGCATTGAGGGTGCGCTCGACGATGACCCGCAAGTTGCGCGGCAGAGGGATGCCCTCGAACCGCAGGACGCCCCTGAACACCAGCGTCTTGTCGAGGATCTCTGGCCCCGTCAGCGTCACCGCGGTCCCGTACCTGACCGCCGTGGTGACCGAGGCCCTGCTCCACCGGTGCTCCCCGTCGCCCTTCCAGCGCACGGTGTAGGTGATCTGCCCGCCGACGGGCGGCTCATCCGTGACGGTGAAGGCTCCGTCCGTCGCTGTCGTCACGCCGGGCAGTTCCGCACTGGTTCCGTCGGGCAAGGTGCGGGTCACGGTGAGTGGTTGCGCGCCCGGAGCCGTCCCGCCGGCGAACGCCAGGTGCCCCGTCATCGTGAGCGGCGCGTGCGCCGTTCCGCCGGGAGCGGCCGTCAGCGTCAGCGTGGACGCCGGCAGGGTCACGTCGTGCAGCCGCCACAGGTAGAGCTTGTCAGCGGATGACTTCACCAGGCTGAAGACGTCCCGGCCCGAGAACGCGACACTCCCGCCGACCACCTCGCCTGTGGAGGTGTCCTCGGCGAAGACCTTCGCCCCCGATGCCGCGTCGTACACCGTCATCGCCACGCCCGTGTCGCGCGCGCCCGCGATGTAGGCGCCATCCGGGCTGATGGCGACCGCCGACGGCCATCCGTCGAACTGAGGCCCCTCATAGCCGCGTACCTTCGCCAGTGTGGTGGTGTCCCACATGTCGAACGAGTACGGCAGCGCGAACGCCGAGATCGCGTGCGAGCCGTCCGGGGTGACGGTGACGTCCTTCAGCGAGTAGTTGTCGTACTTGTGCCCGTCGATCTCGCCGCGCAGGACGGGAGCAGGGCCGCTCACGTCGTAGACGAACAGATCGGCCGGGCTGCCCGCCCCTTCGCCCACCACCAGCGTGTTCCCGGCCGCCGCGATGCGCGGACCTGCCTTGAGAGGGGTCTCGAACGGCGACGGCTCTGGCGTCGCCACCGACAGGTCAAGGCTGAGGACGCCGTCAGCACTGCAGTCGTGGCCGACCCACAGCCGCTTCCCGGTGAGCGCCAGGCTCGTTGGGCACGGGTAGGCGGCGAGGTCGATGCGCCGAGTGATCTCCAGTGTGGCGGTGTCGATCTCGGCCACCTCGTTCGAGCCGGTCAGCGCCGCGTAGAGGCGGTTGCCGTCGTCCGTCATGACCAGGCTGTGCACATCGGACAGACCCGTGACGGTGCCCGTGAGCTTGCCGGTGGTGTCCGCGACGACGATCCGATCGCCGGCGGCGACGGCGATCTTGCCGCCTCCGACGACCAGGTCACCGGCGCTGGCGGCGACGCCGAGGTCGGTCATGGAGTCCTCGGCCGAGGCCGCGGGCGCCAGGGCGACGAGGAGGCCGGCCGTCAGGGCCAGAACGCTACCGAGCGCGACCGGCCGGAACGCGGCGGATCTGCGACGTTCCGCGGATAAGAGGGGCACGTGGATCTCCGCTCGTGAGAGATGGGGAAGAGACGAAAACGCCCTGATCAAGCCAGAGGAGCGCACCTCAGGTCAAGATCAACCATCAGTAGTCACCGGTGATCATCGACCGGAGGCCGGTCGCCTATAGTGATCACAGCAGGTCGGATGGTCCGGCAAGCGACATCAAACCGTGACCATGCCTACGTGGCCCGCCGGAGACACGATGACACCCGAGGCAAAGGCCAGCTACGTCCGCGCGATCGGCACCCACAACACCGCCAGTCGGTCGCGGCCCGGGGGACTCGGCGGCCGCGGAGCAGGGCGAGTTGGCACGGTCATGCCGGACGGGATCGCACACCACCTCGACGACCCGACCTTCGCCCCTGCCGGCCTCCTCCGCCTACCCTCGGTGCGAGGGCCGCCGCGGAACACGCGCGAGGAGTCCGCCGAGAGCGGCGGCGAGAACCGGCATCCCGACGACCATGGCCACGACGGTCAGCCACGGGGTTTCGAAGGGCAGCCGTGGCGGTGACTCGTATGTGGTCGGAGCCGTCAAGGGCCATATCAGCAACATCCCGATGGGAGATCCGGCGACCGCGCCCAACACCGTTCCGCACAGCGCGCTCAGCCCCGCGCGAGAGGCTCCGAACCACCGGAAAGCCGCGACCGATCCGCCACCGGCCCGCCTCAGCACATGCCCCAGCCGCGCATTCGCGCGCTTGTCGCCGCCGGCTGCCAGCGCACTGCCGAGGGCGACGAGGAACCCCGCCCCGGCGGCGAACAGCCAGCCGGTCGAAGCCTGGAATCCCCGCTCGACATAGGTTTCCGCGATGTTCCCCAGCCGGCTGTCGAGCCGCTCCTGCTCGTCCGCCGAGGTTCGGTGGAGGGAGGGATCGACGATCAGCTCGTCCGGCTCCAACGGGAAGCCGAGGTCACGGACGGCCTTCGCCGGGATGAAGATCGTCTGCAGGTGAGGGTCGGCGGTTCCGGCCACGACCGCCGGGATGGTCTTGCTCGCCAGGGGGTCGTCCTCACCGGTCGCATCATAGGAGATCTTGACCGTGTCGACTTTGACGTCGGCGGTCGTGACCACCACGGCCGTGCCCTCGTCGTACGGCGTCGACCTGTCGCCCGTGAGATACCGCAGCAGCGACTCGTCACCGATGACCTCGGCCGGATAGGCGGACTCGTCCGGCAGTTCGACGTTCTCGGCGCGCGCGCCGAAGTACCGGAACTCACCTGTAGGCCGGCCCGGAATCTCCACCTGAGTGATGGACACTCCGGGTAATTCCTGCTGGATCGCCGCACGTACGGCACTGGCGCGCTCCGCCGAGAATTGCCCTACCAGGAGGGTGCCGGGCCGGGCACGGGGCAGGTAGTCGGCCCCGCTCTGCCCCGTCACGCCGACCATGATGATCGTCAACGCGACAGCGAAAGCCGTCGCCAGCATCGTCATCGTGATCGCGAGAGCCGTAGCCGCACGGCGACCGGCCAGGTCACGGACCGCCAGGCGAGCGGGCAGCGGCAGTCGTTCCGCCTGCCGGCCGAGGATCTCCAGCAGCCAGGAGGCGAACGGGCCGAAGCCGAGGAGAAGCAGACCCGCGCCCAAGAGAGTCGCCAGCATGATCTCGATCCAGGAGATGATGCCGTAGCGCGACTCTTCACGCGCCGACCACGCACCGATCGCCATCACGCAGATGCCGGCGGTCGACAGGAACCATCCCCCGGCCACATATCTCCGGCGTATGCCCCCATGGCGGCTCCGCGGGGCGGACAGCACGGCGACCGCCAGAGACGCGCCTCCGGAGATCGTGGGAATGCACGTGACCACGGCGATCTTCAGAAGCGTCGAAAGCTCGTTGAGCATGGCCGAATCGTAGGGGCGAACTTGGGCTGACGGCGTACGGGCAGGTCCGCCGGGCGCACCGGCGGCGCCCACCCCGCATCGCGGGGAAGATCGTGGCCACACTGCGGGGTTCCAGTAGCCTCCCTTGGGCTTGTTCTGTCCGGTGAGCGGCGTTTGTTCCGAATGACCGGACAGTGATCACGCACACCGCGAAGCTCGAAAGGCGGCCGATCAGGTGCCCCTGCTCTCCATCATCACGCCCAGCTACCGGCCGGTGCGGGAACAGCTCCTGGAAGCCTACGCATCCGTCCGTTCGCAGCAGTTACCCCAGGGCTGGGAGGTCGAGTGGGTCATCCAGGAGGACGGCGACACCGGCGCGGTGCGGGACATCCTGCCCGGCGATCCCCTCGTGAAGTTCGCCACGGGGCGCCGGGGTGGCGTCGCGCTGACACGGAACATGGCGCTCGCGCGGGCCGACGGCGATGTGGTCAAGAACCTGGACCAGGACGACATCCTCACCCCCGGCGTGCTCGCCCGCGACATCGACGTCCTCACCTCCGATCCCCTGGTCCAGTGGACGACCTCCCCGGTCCTCGACCTGCTGCCCGACGGGACGACGGTCGCCTTCGACAGCGACCCGGCGCCGGGACGGATGGAGCCGGGGTTCGTGCTCGAACACTGGCGCACCCACGGCTACCGGCTTCCCGTTCATCCCACGAGCATCTGCATCCGCCGGCAGTTGGCCGTCGCGCTCGGCGGATGGATGGGGGTCCCGGGGTCGGACGACACGGGCCTGCTGGTGCCGGCCAGCGTCGTCAGTTACGGCTACTTCCACGGCGAAGCGGGCCTGCTCTACCGGAAATGGCCCGGGCAGGAGACGGCGGCTTCCGCCCACTACGCACCGATGGAGCGGGAACTGCGCATGAGGCTCATCGAGGAGCGGGCCGAGACGGTGCGCAAGTTCTGGCCGCACGTCATCGGCGCCTGAGCGGCCGGCTTCAGCGGCGTTCGAAGCGCCCGGGACCCGTCAGCCGGCTCGCGCCAGCCGGTACTGCGTGGGCGTCACACCGTACGAGCGGCTGAACCAGCGGGTGAGGTGGGCCTGGTCGGTGAACCCGACCTCGCCGGCCACCCTGGCAGCGGGGTGTCCCAGGGCGAGCAGGCGGCGGGCGGCGCGCAGGCGCACCTGGCGCTGGTACTCGCTCGGCGCCAGGCCGTAGGCCGAGCGGAAGGCCCGGTAGACGGCGTACCGGCTGCCGCCGGTCCAGGCCGCGAGGTCGTCAGCGCCGATCGGGTCGGCGTAGCGGTCGTGGATGAGTTCGCGCGCCTTCGCGGCGAGCCGCGGGACGGCGGTCGGACGAAGGGCGGCGGGCGGGGGCGCGGGTGTCCGCGCGGCGAGACGCGTGAGGGCGGCGACGGCGGAGGCGAGCGACTCGTCGCGTTCGAGCGGGCCGGCGCCGCGCGACAGCACGGTGTGCAGCCCGCGCAGCCGCGCCGCGAGGACGGGCGAGCTGAGGACCGGGGCGGCGAACAGCGGCAGCCCGACGGCGCGCCCGGCCATGTCCGCGAGCACATCGGTGATCAACTCCTGGCCGATGTGCACGATCCGGTACGTGAAGCCCAGTTCATGCGCCGCGTGCCCGTCGTGCACCTCGTCGGGGTTGAACGCCATCACCATCCCGGCCGCGCTCGTGTGCCCGGCCCCGCGGCAGGTGAAGGTCTGCGCCCCGTGCTCGGTCACGCCGAAGGAGTACGTCTCGTGGCTGTGCCGGTGATAGCGATGGCGCAGGAAGCTCGCGTACATGGCCTCCAGCGGCAGCTCGGCCGACCGCCAGTACCTGGTCCACTCCCGGGCCTCGGGATCCCCGCCGGTCATCTCCGCATCACCTCATCCCGGAGCGGACGCTCGCGCGCATACGGCGCACGAGCGTACAAGACCGGCGGGTCGCATCGGACCGAGGATGCTTCCTGCCGGCGCGCCCGCCTCCTCAGGTCCGGGCGCGGAAGAACGCGTTGCAGAGGTGACCCCATGGCGAGCACGGTGACGAGTGACGCCGTCAGGACTCGGCCCTACCTCCTGCTGGCCACGACGATGCTGCTGTGGGGAGGCGGGTTCAGCAGCTCCAAGGTGATCGTCGACCATCTGCCCCACTCCGTGGTCGCGACGTTGCGTTTCGGCGGCGGTGCGCTGGCCCTCCTGTTCGCCCTGCGGCTGTTGCGGCAGGGCAGTGGCCGGCGTACGTCGCCGCGGGACTGGGCGCGTGCGGCCGGGGCGGGCGTGCTCGGCGTCTTCGTCTACAACCTGCTCTTCTTCTGGGGGCTGTCGCTCGCCCCGGCGATCGACGGGAGCACCATCGTCCCGGTCATGAGCCCCGTGCTGACCACCGCCTTCCTGCTCGTGGCGCGCCGGGAGAAGGCCTCGGCGGCGCGGATGGCGGGGCTGGCCATCGGCGCGGCGGGCGCCGTGGTCTTCTTCGTGGGTTCGGGCGGAGCGGCGGACGCGGGCCAGGGCCGGCTCGCCGGCGACCTGCTGTTCCTGCTCAGCGCCTGCTGCTGGGCGGCGTTCACGCTGTCCGGCCGCCGCGTCCTCGCCGGCATCGAGCCGCTCAGGGCCACGACGTACGCGACGCTGAGCGGGGCGGTGCTGCTGGCCGTCCACAGCGCGCCCGCCGCCGACGAGGTCGCCTGGCAGGACGTGCCCGCCTACGTCTGGCTGAACGTGGTCTTCGTGGCGCTCGGCCCTACCGCGGTGGCGAACGTGCTGTACTACCGGGGCATCGACGCCGTGGGGCCCGCCTCGGCGTCCGTCATGATGTTCATGGTGCCCGTCGTCGGGACCACGTGCTCCGCCGTGTTCCTGGGTGAGTCCTTCGGCACGGTGCAGGCGGTCGGGGCGGGCGTGCTCCTGGTCGGAGCCGTCCTCGCCGTCACCCAGGGCAGGCTCCCGAGGCGGCGACCCGCCGCCGCTGAGGAACCGTCCTGAGACTCACTTGGGCTTGTTGTCCAGGAGGAGGGGCTTGAGCTGGCGGAAGAATTCGGTCGCGTCGGCCAGGGAGTCCCGGCCTGGGGCGTGTTCGATGATGTTGATGCTGAGGAGGCGTTCGTAGTCGGGCGTCCAGCCATAGACGAAGGCGATGGTCTTGTCCTTGGCGTTCTTCCGCCGCGCTGCAAAGCCTGGCCCCAATGCGCCGGGCAGATCACTCCCGCGAGTGGACAGTTTGGTGTTCTCCAACCCTTCCGGATCGATGGGGGATGGCTCGAAAACCTCGATCATGAGTCCCAGACTGCTATCGGAACCCCTCTCTTCGCTCACCGAGCATGACGCGAAACGTCGTCCCATATCCATCTTCGTGCCATAGGCCATGTAGTCGTTGAGGCCAGTGGCGATCTTGATGGCGTTCGCCGAGATCAGGTCGCACTCCTGCGGCGCGGCGGTCACATCACCCAGGGGCCGGGTGTCCTGTGGCGGTGCAGGTGGAGACGAACATGCCACCGCCAAAGCGGCAACGGCTAGGACTGAGATCACTGACCGTCGGATTCTCATCAGCCACGCCCGTAGTAGTTTCCGGAATCGTTGAAGCCGTCTCGGATGGCGTCACCCGGCCGCCCGAGGACGCGACCAACGTCGCTCAGCCCCAGCCACTCCTTGTAAGCCTCTAACTGGTCAGAATTCATCTCGTCGCGCGGCAGGATATGCCCGTCCCGCATGAAGTGACCGTCCGCGCCAGGGGAAAAGTCCTTGTGGTGGTATGGGTGTGTCTTGGCGGGCACAGCTGGATCCCCGAAGAGGCCGTGGCGCATCATCGTGGCCGCCGCGAGATCGGTGAACATGTCCTGGGCTGCCTTCAGCCCGGTGTCCGCGCCTTCGCGGGCCTTGTTCTCGCGGTCGGACTTGATCTTCCCGAAGATCGCCTCTTTGGCCTTGTCGACCATGAGTCCGACGACTTTTCCCTGAGGCCCCGGAGCCAGACCGGCGACTTTCTCGGCCATCTCCTTGAAAGCAGCGAAGCGCGCATCGTCGGCCTTCGCCTTATCGATGGCAGCGATGTTGGCGGCATCCGTGATCACCCAGGTCGTCCGGCTGAGGCCGCCCGCCGCCCAGGCGAATGCGGCGCCCCCGCTGCGGCTCATGCGTTCTTCGAGTATGTCCTGCCGCTGGGTGTCGAGCTGTTCTCGTGTGGCCTCCGGGTGGGACTTTCGCCATGCCGCGAAGTCGGCGTCGACTTCCGCTGCGGTTTTGTCGGCGAGTTCGTCAAGCATCTTGGCGGAATACAACCCGTGCGCGGCGGCCACGGTCTGGAACACATCAGTATCGTCGAATGCCCAGCGCATGGTCTTCTGGAGGCCTTTCGCGTCAAATCTGGCGCCGTAGGGTTCCAAGCCGCGCAAGTTCCTGTCCGGATCCTCGCGTGTGAGGACGCCCGGCGGTTCCTCGCTGAACGCCTGCGTGGCGCGGTGCACGTCCCCGGTGTACTGGGCCAAGACCGTACCGAGATGGGCGCGCGTATGAGGCAGGTTCGCCTGCACCTTGGGGTCGCTCCAGAAGCGGACCGCCCACGACGCGATCAACGCGGACTTGTACCCCCGCGAACCCCCCGGCGGAAGATCATGGTCACGGAACTCCGTACTCGCCTCCTGGATCGCCCACCCGAGGTCCGAGTCCGCGTCGCCGTCCCAGGCGTGCTTGCGCATCAGGTAGGCCAGCGGCCGGCGCTGCGCATCGGTGAAGAAGTCCTGCGCCACGGCGGGATGGTGGGCGAGCGCGGCCAGGGCCGTCCCCATGGGGCTGAGGTCGCCCGGCGAGACGTCCTTGGGGCCGGGCTTCGTCCAGGGGTCTCGCGGGAGGCTCGGGTCGGGGGGATGCGCCACGTCCTTGTCGTACAGCTTCCGGACCACCGTGAGCAGGAACGTGTGGTCGAAGTCGCCGTCCTGGAGCAGTTTCTTCACCGCGAAGGCGTTCTGCGGGTTCTCGATGTCCTCGACCAGCCGGTCGGCGTAGTCGGCGGGCAGCTTCATCGAGCCCACGCCGCGCGAGGCCGCGCCCAGAATCCTGCTGAGCATGGTGGCGAGCCTGTCCTGGGTGCGGACGTCGCGCTGGTTCGGCCGCTCCGACTGCGCGAGGCCGGCCCCGTACGTCCTGGCGATCAGGGCCTTGAGCTCGCGCGGCGGTATCTCCTTGGCGAGGGCCAGGGCGAAGTACGGGTCGTTCTTGTGCCGCTCGATGTCGGCCACCGTCCTGGCGTCGAGCGTGTGGTCCTTGATCTGTTCCCGGAGCTTGCCGGCCAGGGTCTTGGCGGATGCCGCCCCCTCGGCGGGCGACTTCGACAGCCAGTCGGACTCGTTGGCCCAGAGGGTGCCGCCTTTGCCGGATTTCCGGTCCGGTGTGGCGAGGATCAGGTCGAGGCGGCCTTGGAGGGCGGGGATCTGGTCGCTCATCTGGTGGCCGATGGCGCGGAGCGGGGTCGGGCCCCACAGGGGGATGTCGAGCGAGGTCAGCGCCCGTTCCACCTGGAGGCCGACGTCCGGGATGGTGGTGCTCGCCCGCTTCATGCCGTTGATCAGTTGTGTCATGAGGGCGGGGTTGATGCCGACCATGGGGCTCATCGGGGGGCGGCCCCCTTGCTCTGCTCGGCCGGCCGGAGGGAGTCCAGCAGGGACAGGGCGCGGGTGAACATGTCCTTGAAGCCCTGATCCCACGCGCGCAGATCGGCGGCGAGCGTGTCTCCGGCCTCCCCTTTGAGCGCCCCGTCATCGACCAGTCGGACCAGCGCGATCACGTCGTTCGCGTGCTGGTCGCGTAATCGCTCGATGTGACGCCGGGCGGCGTCGATCTCTTCCTGCGTCGCCATCATCACCCGATCTCGTGGACGTCGGAGATGCCGGGGTCGATGGCATGGTAACCATGGGAAAGGCCGGGTTGAAGCGGAATGCCGCGTACGCGGCGACATTGCTATGGATGAGGAGCCCGGGGGAACGCCCCGGGCTCCGGCCGTCCGCGCCGGGTCAGGCCTCGGCCCGCTAGTCCACCTCCGCGACGGCCTCGGCGAACTGGGCCGAGTACAGCCGGGCGTAGGCGCCGTCGGCGGCCAGCAGCGACTCGTGCGTGCCCTGCTCGACGATCCGTCCGTTCTCCATGACCAGGATCAGGCTGGCGTCGCGGATCGTGGACAGCCGGTGGGCGATCACGAAGCTGGTGCGGCCCTCGCGCAGCGAGCTCATCGCCCGCTGGATGAGCACCTCGGTACGGGTGTCGACCGAGCTGGTGGCCTCGTCCAGGATCAGGATCGCCGGCTCGGACAGGAACGCCCGGGCGATCGTGATCAGCTGCTTCTCGCCCGCGCTGACCGTCGCGCCCTCCTCGTCGATGACCGTGTCGTAGCCGTCGGGCAGCGTGTGCGCGACGCGGTCGACGTGGGCGGCCTGGGCGGCGGCCTCGATCCGCTCGCGCGTGGCGCCTTCCGCCCCGTAGCCGATGTTCTCCGCGATCGTGCCGCCGAACAGCCACGTGTCCTGCAGCACCATGCCGATCTGGTCGCGCAGCTCCTCCCGGGACATTTCGGCGACGTCGACGCCGTCGAGCGTGATCCGGCCGCCGGTCACCTCGTAGAAGCGCATGATGAGGTTGACCAGCGTCGTCTTGCCCGCCCCGGTGGGGCCGACGATGGCGACGGTCTGGCCGGGTTCCACGGTCAGCGACAGGTCCTCGATCAGCGGCCGGTCCGGCGCGTAGCGGAAGGACACGTTCTCGAACGCCACGCGCCCCCTGACCTGCGCGGGCCGCGCGGGCTCGGCGGGCTCCGCGGACTGTTCCGGCGCCTCCAGCAGCTCGAAGACCCGCTCGGCCGAGGCGACGCCCGACTGCACCAGGTTCGCCATGCCGGCCACCTGGGTCAGCGGCTGGCTGAACTGCCGCGAGTACTGGATGAAGGCCTGCACGTCGCCCAGCGAGATCGAGCCCGACGCCACCTTGAACCCGCCGACCACGGCGACCAGCACGTAGTTGAGGTTGCCGATGAACATCATCGCCGGCTGGATGATCCCGGAGATGAACTGGGCGCGGAAGCTGGAGGCGAACAGGGCCTCGTTGTGCTCGTCGAAGGTCTCGGCGGCCTCCTTCTGCCGGCCGAACACCTTGACCAGCGTGTGCCCGCCGTACATCTCCTCGATGTGGCCGTTGAGCTTGCCCGTCGACGACCACTGCTGGATGAACTGCGGCTGGGACCGCTTGCCGATGACCGTGGTGACGTAGACCGACACCGGCACCGTGACCAGCGCGATGAGCGCCAGGATCGGCGAGATCCAGAACATCATCACGAGCACCCCCACGACCGTCAGCACCGACGAGATGAGCTGGCTCATCGTCTGCTGCAGGGTCTGCGCGATGTTGTCGGTGTCGTTGGTGGCGCGGCTGAGGATCTCGCCGCGCGGTTGCCCGTCGAAGTAGCTCAGCGGCAGCCGCGCCAGCTTCTCCTCGATCAGCCGGCGCAGCCGGGACGCCGCCCGCTGCACGACGGTCGTCGTCAGCCGGAACTGCGCGATCCCGAGCACCGCCGCCAGCAGGTAGATCGCCAGCACCCAGCCCAGCACCTGGGCCAGCGCGGTGAAGTCGATGCCGCGGCCGGGCACCACGTTCATCGACGAGACCATGTCGGCGAACGTGCCCTGGCCCTGGGCGCGCAGCCCCGCCACGGCCTGGTCCTTGGTGATCCCTTCGGGCAGGCGGGCCCCGATGATGCCGGAGAAGATCAGGTCCGTGGCGTGGCCGAGGATCTTGGGGCCGGTCACGGTCAGCGCGACGCTGACGGTCCCGAGGGCCAGGACGACGGCCAGCAGCGCGCGTTCGGGGCGCAGCAGCCCCAGCAGGCGGCCGAGTGTGCCGCGGAAGTCGAGGGCCTTCTCGGCCGGTCCGGACATCATCCTGCCCGGCCCGAAACCGGGCTGCGGGCGGCGCGCGGGCGCCTGGTTCGTCATGAGCCCTCCCGCGGCGTTCTGACGACCTCGGTGAACCCGGTCATGCCGCGGCCTCCTGTTCGGTGAGCTGGGACAGCACGATCTCCCGGTACGTCGGGCAGGTGGTCATGAGCTCGGCGTGGTCGCCGCTGCCCACCACCCGGCCGTCGTCGAGGACGAGGATGCGGTCGGCGTCGCGGATGGTGTTCACCCGCTGGGCCACGATGACGATCGTGGCGTCGGTGATCTCCTCGGCCAGCGCGGCGCGCAGCCGGGCGTCGGTGGCGTAGTCGAGGGCGGAGAAGGAGTCGTCGAACAGGTAGATCTCGGGCCGGTGCACGAGGGTCCTGGCGATGGCCAGGCGCTGGCGCTGGCCGCCGGAGACGTTCGTGCCGCCCTGGGAGATCGGCTCCTCCAGGCCGCCGGGCATCGCCTCGACGAACTCGCGGGCCTGGGCCACCTCCAGGGCCCGCCACAGCTCCTCGTCGGTCGCGTCCGGCCTGCCGTACCGGAGGTTGGAGGCGACCGTGCCGGAGAAGAGGTAGGGCGCCTGCGGGACCAGGCCGACCGCGCGGGAGAGCGCGGCCGGGTCGAGGTCGCGCACGTCGACCCCGTCGACCCGCACCTCGCCCGCCGTCGCGTCGAACAGGCGCGGGATGAGGTTGAGCAGCGTCGTCTTACCGCTGCCCGTGCTGCCGATGATCGCGGTGGTACGGCCCGGCCGCGCCGTGAAGCTCACGTCGCACAGGACCGGCGCCTCGGCGCCCGGGTAGCGGAAGTCCACGGACCGCAGCTCCAGCTCCCCGATCCGGCTCCGCGGGGTGACCGGGGCGGCCGGCGGGGCGACGGTCGGCTCGGTGTCGAGCACCTCCTCGATGCGCTCGGCGCACACCTCGGCCCGGGGGATCATCATGAACATGAAGGTCGCCATCATGACCGACATGAGGATCTGCATGAGGTAGGAGATGACCGCGGTCAGCGCGCCCACCTCCATGGTCCCGTCGGCGATGCGGTGGCCGCCGAACCAGACCACGGCGACGCTGGAGACGTTCACCACCAGCATGACCGCCGGGAACATCAGCGCCATCAGCCGGCCGACCCTCAGTGACACGTCGGTCAGCTGGTCGTTGGCGACGCCGAAGCGCTCGCGCTCGTGCCGGTCGCGGACGAAGGCCCTGATGACGCGGATGCCGGTGATCTGCTCGCGCAGCACCTGGTTGATCCGGTCGATGCGCTCCTGCATCGTGCGGAAGAGCGGGCGCATCCGCATCACGATCACGCCCACGAGGACGATCATCACGGGCAGCACGACGAGCAGCAGCGACGACAGCGCGGTGTCCTGGCGCAGCGCCAGCACGATGCCGCCGACGCACATGATCGGCGCGGCCACCATCATCGTGAGCGTCATGAGCACGAGCAGCTGGACCTGCTGGACGTCGTTGGTGGTCCGGGTGATCAGGGACGGCGCGCCGAACTTGCCGACCTCCTGGGCGGAGAAGTCCTGCACCCGGTGGAAGATCGCGCCCCGCAGGTCCCTTCCCAAGGCCATCGAGGTCCGCGCGCCGTAGTACACGGCCACGATCGAGCAGACGATCTGGACGAGCGTCACGCCGAGCATCACCAGCCCGACGCGCATGATGTAACCGGTGTCGCCCTTGACGACGCCGTCGTCGATGATGTCGGCGTTGAGGGTGGGGAGATAGAGCGTGGCCAGCGTCTGCACGAACTGGAAGAGGACGACGAGCGTGATCTCTTTCCCGTACGGCCTGAGCTGGACCCGCAGGAGACGGAACAGCATTACGCAGGGCTTTCTGTGGGAGGAGTGAGGTCGGACCGCACGAGCAGCCCGTCGAGCAGGACGGAGACGATCTCCGCGTCGTCCATGTCGCCGAAGTCGCCGCCCATGCCGAAGCCGCGGTGCACGCTCACCGCGACCAGCATCAGGAGCAGGTGCGCCGCGCCCTCGGGAGAGCGGCGCAGCCGCTCACGGTCGGGCTCGATCAGGGCGGCGACCGCCGACCCGATCCGGCGCCGGTTCTCCAGCATCCGATCGCGGAACTCGGCGTCGTCGACCAGCGGGTCTCCGGGCGCGGCGAGGAGCTTGGCGTTGGCGTTCATGCCCGCCCGCAGCAGCGTGACGGCCTCGCGCAGCCGCTCGCGCAGATCGGCCCGCGCGCCGATGGCCGCGAGCGCGTCCACCGCCGGCCGCGCGTCGAACGCGCTCATCAGCGCCGCCCGCAGCAGCGAGGCCTTGTCGGGGAAGACGCCGAAGATCGTGCCCTCGGCCACGCCGGCGGCCTCGGCGATCTGGCGAGTGGACACCGCGGTGCCGTACTCGCGCAGCAGGGGAAGCGTGGCGGCGATGAGGGCGGCCCGGCGGTCTTCGGGCGCCATGGCCGGCACCCTTCGCTTCCTTGTCACAGGGCGACCCTAATGAGCGAGTACTCACTCGTTCAACTGATTAAATTCATGGGTCGCGGCGGGGCGGGCCAGTTTTCTCGGGATCCGGGGTCTGATGAGTGGTGCCGGCGGCCGCTCAGAGCGAGCTGAGGGTTCCCTGGTGGAAGTACACCCGCCAGCCGTCGCCGGACCGGCGCCACACCGAACTCCGGCGCGCACGACGCCCGCCGTTGTCGGAGACATAGGTCAGATGGACCAGGCCGGGGGCGAGAAGCACACCGGTCATCTCGCTCACCGTGATCGGCTCATCCGAGGGGCGCGCGTTCTCCACGAGATCCGCGATGATCTCGGACCGGCTCCAGAAGCGGCCGGACGCGCCGATCTCCGTGAACTCGGGGTCCAGGAGTTCGTCGATGAGCCGTGCCGACGACCTCACCTCCCGGTCGAGAAGCCGGAGCTCTCCGGCCATGGCGGCCTGCACGGGGTCCATCTGCGGATCTGTCATGCCACGGACCCTAAAGGTGGGTGTGCCGGTTCGTGGTCCGAAGTGTCGCACGCGGAGCCCGGGGCGTCCTCGCGCGGGTCAGCTCGCGACAAGGTCGGCGGAGGCCAGGATCCGCAGGTGTTCCAGCAGCTCACGCGGGGTGCCGGCGAGCGGCTGGACACAGACGTGGTCCGCCCCGGCGTCGAGGTGGGCCCGTACGCGCTCGATGACGGTCTCCGGCTCTCCCCACGCCACGATGGCGTCGACCAGCGCGTCGCTGCCGCCGCCGGCCACGTCCTCCTCGGACCAGCCCAGGTCACGCAGGTTGTTGACGTAGTTCGGCAGGCCCAGGTAGAGCGACATGAAGCGGCGGGCGGTCTGCCGTGCCCGCTCCGGGTCCGTGTCGAGCAGCACGGTCTGCTCGGGTGCCAGCACCGGGTCCGGGCCGAGGGCCTCACGGGCGCGGGCGGTGTGGTCGGGGGTGACGAAGTAGGGATGCGCGCCTTGGGCGCGCCGGGCGGCCAGCTCCAGCATCCTGGGCCGGAGCGCGGCCAGCAGCCGCGGCGCCGGTTCCGGCAGCGGACCGCCGTACTCCGCCGCGTCCATGGCGTCGAGGTAGGTGCTCATCGCCGCGAGCGGCCTGTGGTAGTCGTGGCCTCTCACCGACACCGCGGGGGCGTGGCTGACTCCCAGACCGAGCACGAACCTGCCGTCGGACGCCTCCGAGAGGGCGTTCGCGCCGTTCGCGGCGGCGACGGCGTCGCGGGCCCAGATGTTGGCGATGCCGGTGGCGATCATCAAGCGATGCGTCGCGCCGAGCAGGATCGCCGCGTGGGTCAGCGCCTCCTTGCCGGTCGGGGTCTCCCCGATCCAGAGCGTCCCGTAACCCAGGCTCTCGATGTGGGCGGCCACCTCACGCCCCACCGAGGCGGGCTGCCCGCTCAGCGTGCTGTTCCAGACCCCTACGCGCCCCAGGCGCCGCTTCAGCGCCGTGACATCGACCGTACCCGTCATCACACCCCACCGTCCGCCGGTCACCGCGGGCCGCCTCCGGCCCGCACAGGTCTCACGATAGGCAGCGCGTCCTCCCCGCAGGTCAACGCCCGATTCATGACTTGCCGCGTTCTCCCCCGAGTCCGAGATCTCGGGGATTGACCGGGAGGAAAACGTGATAGATAGTCACGTTGTCTTTTCGACCAGCAAGACCAGCGAGGATGGTGAGGGAATCGTGCGAATGTTGCGTCACGTGGCCGCCCGTCTTGTCGGCAAGGTCCGGGTCAGCGGTAAGTACCCGTACTGGCCGTACCACCAGGGCAAGTAACCGGCTCCCGCCGGTTGGACACGGCACGCCCGCCGGGGCCTCGCGGTCACTGGCTGATGGGCAACGTCGTCGAGTACGACAGGGACCGCGTCGCCTTCCTGCGGCGTCATCACCGTGACTACGGCGACGTCTTCTCCTACGACGAGCGGATCGTCTTCACCATCGACCCGCGGCTCGCCCACCGGGTCCTGACCGCCACCAACCGGGACTACGTCACGGAGCCGGCGCCGTTCGCCGGGTCGTCGGCACCGGGCGAGGCGGGCGAGACGATCCGTGCGTGGATGCGGGCGCGCCGCGTGGTGCGCCCCGCCCTCGCCGATTCCGTGGGCATGGGCATGGACGGGCGGTTCGTCGCGATCCTGGACGCCGTGCTCGACCGGACGGCGGGCCGCGAGGTCGAGGTGCTGCCGGTGATGCTCGACCTCGCCGCGCGTGCCGTGGCCGAGCTGTGCCTCGGCGAGGACGCGGCGGACGTCCCCGAGTCGCTGGCGGACGTCCACGCGGCTCTGCTGCCGTTCGAGGAGGCGGGCTACCAGCTTCCCACGTGGGTGCCGCTGCCCCGCAACCGCCGGTTCTTCCGCGTCCACCGGCGCACGTCCGAGACGCTGACCGGGCTGGTCCGCGCGAGACGCGCCGCGCACACCCGGCCGTCGTCCGGGGACCTGCTCGACGTCCTGCTCGCCGCGCGTCCGGCGATGAGCGAGGCGTCGGTGATCTCCACCCTGTGGAGCGTGCTGATCGGCGGGCACGGGGTGCCGGCGGCGGCGCTGACCTCCATCGTCCGCGAGCTCGCGTTGCGGCCCGGCCTGGCCGCCGACCTCGCGGACGAGGCCGGCCCACCGGGCGGACCGGCCGCGGTGGGGTGCCCGCGGGCGCGTCTGCCGCTGGCCGAGGCTGTGGTCCGGGAGGTCCTGCGGCTGTGTCCGCCCGCGTGGACGATGACGCGGGTCGCGTGCGCGGCCGTCGATCTCGGCGGGTGGCGGTTGCGTCCGGGAGACGAGGTGCTGTCCGTCCCGTACCTGATCCACCGCGACCCGCGCTGGTGGCCCGATCCTGACGCCTTCGACCCGTCCCGCTGGCACGCCGCGCGGCCTGCGCCCGGCACGTACCTGCCGTTCGGCTCCGGCCCCCGCTTCTGCCTGGGCGCGGCGGCGGCGATGCGCCAGCTCACCCTCGCGACGTCCCGCATCGCCCAGCGCTTCCACGTGCGCGCGCCGGACGCGGCGGCCGCGGAACCCGCGTTCTGCGGGCGCCTCGCGCCGGCAGGCCTGCGCGCCGCCTTCCACCCCATCGAGCCGGGACGAACGACCGGGCCTGACGGACGGCCGCGCCCTCAGGCCGGCCGGTGATCCCAGGAGGCGGTCGCCCCTCGAGTGAGGGCGCGGGCCCCGGGCGGACAACGCGCTTGGAGGTGAAGGCGCGAGACGCGGGCGACAGGCGCCGGGGTGCCAGTGGCAGGCGCGGGACTCGGGTGGCAGGAGGTCAGTCGGCGGGGAGGCCCGTGCGGGTGGCCAGCGTGCGCAGGACGGCGCTCAGCGTCTCCGCCTCATCCGGACCGAGCTCCTCCAGCAGCTCCGCGTCGAGTTCGGCCGCCGACTCAGTGCAGGCGGCCGGCAGGTCACGCCCCTCGGCCGTCAGCGTGAGGATCTGCCTGCGCCGGTCGGACGGGTCACGCTCGCGCCGTACCGCCCCGAGCTCCTCCAGTCGATCGGCCAGCGACACCACCAGGCTGGGCGCCACGTCCATGAGCCTGGCGACGTCGAGCTGGGAGGCCGCCGCTCCTGAGTCCAGCACCGCCAGGAGCCCCACGTGCTTGGGCTTGAGGTCGTGGGCCGCCACCGTGCAGATCGTCTTCGCCGATCTCCAGGACGCCCCTCGACGCGCTCGCGCACGGCCTGTCCGTGCAGGTGGACGCGTGCGGCGGCATGACGCCCCGCACCGAGCAGGCCGCCCTGCGGCAGATCGAGACCGCGGGCGGCGTGGTGACCTCCGTGGCCGGCCTCGTCTCCGACATGGTGCGCGACTTCACCACGCCCGTCGGCCGGCAGGCCATCGCCTCGCTGCACGAGCCGGTGTGACCCGCCGCACCCGATCAGGCCCCCGGCGCTCCGCCGCCGGCCCTCGGCGCCCCTCGAGGTCAGCGGTCCTGGTGCTGGGCCGCGAGCCACTCGTCGAACGTGGTGGGCGCGATGTGGGCGCCCTCGCCGGGCAGCAGCACGTTGCCCGCCATCGCCTCCCCGAACAGCCCCGACCAGGTCGGCACCAGCTTCACCTCGCGGCCGAGCGCCCGGTGGGTGCGCCGGGCCATATCGACGAGGTCCTGCGGCTCCGGCCCGGCCACGTCGGCGTACCGGCCCCGGGGCTCGCCCGTCGCGATCCCGGCGAGAACGCCGGCCACGTCGGCGGGCGCGATCGGCTGCACGAGCAGCGGCGCGATGGCGGCGACCCCGTCCTGCTCGGTCCAGCTCGCCACCATCGCCGCGAAGTCGTGGAACTGGGTGACCGGGACGATCGTCCACGGCACCCGCCCCTCGGCCACCAGGCGCTCCTGCTCCCGCTTGCCGGCGTAGTGGGCGTTGCCGTTGACCTTGTGGATGCCGACGATGGAGAGCAGCACGTGGTGGCGGACGCCGGCCCGTTCCTCGGCGGCGAGCAGGTTGCGCGTGGCGGTGCCGAAGTACGCCACGGCCTCGGCCTCGTCGGACGCCGGGCCGTTGGTGGCGTCGATCACCGCGTCGACGCCGGCGAGGGCGTCGTCGAGCCCGTCGCCGGTCAGCAGGTCCACGCCCAGGGAGCGGCTGACGCGCACGACCTCGTGGCCCTCTCGTTCGAGGACGGCGACGGTGAGGGCCCCGATGTTGCCGGTCGCTCCGGCGACTGCGATCCGCATGATGATCTCTCCTCTGTCACGGTATTACGGACTATATAGGTCCATAATGTCTTGGATATGCTGGGGGTCGTGAAACTGCCTGTGAGCACGGAGTGGGTGCTGCACTGCGCCACGACGCTGGCGCAACTCGACCCCGGAGCCACCGCGTCGACGGCGCAGCTCGCGCTGTACTACGACCTTCCGGCGCCCTACCTCGCCAAGCAGTTGCAGGCCCTGGTCAAGGCCGGGGTGCTGACCGCGACGACGGGCCCGCGCGGCGGCTTCCGGCTGGCGCGGGCCGCCTCCGAGATCACGCTCCTGCACATCGTCGAAGCCGTGGACGGCACGTCGTCGCCGTACGAGTGCCGGGAGATCCGGCAGCGGGGCCGGGGGGCGCTGCCGCCCGAGGACTGCCGGAGCACCTGCGTGCTCGCCGCGAAGATGGCCGACGCGCACGCCGCTTGGCGGGCCAGCCTCGCCGGGGTGTCGCTGGCCGACGTCCTCGCCGCGATCCCCCCGTCGGCGCCGGCCCGCACCCGCTCGCGCCTGGCCGGGATGTAGCGGGCCCCACTCATGGTGCGGCGCGTGCATGGTTCGGCGCGCGCGCATGGCGCGGCACGCGTACTCGCGGCACGTGTACTCGCGGCACGCGCACTCGGCCCTCGCGCATGGTGCGGCTCGCCGCTCAGGTGACGGCTCGCCGGCAGGGGGCGGGAAGGACGCGACGGGGTCTCACCCGTCGGCCAGGCGCGCCTCCAGTTCCTCCAGGTCGCGGACGAACCAGACGTGCCGCCCCCGGTCGGACTCGCGTACCCAGTCGCGGAACGCGGTGCTGGCGGCGACGTGCCGGGAGACATCGCCCACGATCGCGAGGCCGATCCGGTAGTTCGCGAACTTCTGCGCGATCTCGCCCGCCACGCCGGTACGCAGGGTGAAGAAGTCGTCGTGCAGGCGGGCGACGGGGAGCGCGACCCAGCGGGCGCCGCCCCAGACGGCATCCCCGAGGAAGTCCATCAGATCGGCGGTCTCACGCAGGGGTGTCCCGCCGGAGTCGCAAAGGTACACGTCGTCACGCATGGGCGGCCTCCAGGAAGTCCATGATCTCGTCGGTGTGGCGGGGCACGTGCCCGGCCTCGGGCAGGAAACGCACGTCGGCGTGTGGAACGGTCCGCGCCAGCCGGTCTCGGATGTCGTGGGAGTCGAGCAGCACGTCGTCGAGCCAGGCGGCGTAGCCGGAGCCGGGCGGCGGCCGGGACGGCGCACTCAGGCCGGGCTCGCAGGGTGCCGCCCAGCGGGCTAGCAGCTCGCCGTAGCGCCTCTCGACGGCCATCGCCGCCTGCGGCGATGGGTAGATGGGGTGTCTCACGGCTTATCACTCCTTAGATCTCCCTATCATGGCGTATATAGGGAGTGATACGTACTTTAAGGGCAGAGGAAGCATGAATGACTGTGAAAGGGCACAGGTGGCGTTTACGACGGTTTTAGACGGCTCCGTGCAGTGTTGTCCCCTGTACACCTATCGGGAGGAACCAGATGAGCCCTGAGCCGGACGGATTCAGCACCGCGGAGACACTGGCCAACGAGCCGCCGAGGCGTCGCGTGCCGCGTTCCCTGCTGCTCGCCGCCGCCACCGCGCTCGTCGTGGTCAGCGGCGCCGGCGTGGCGACCGCGGCGGCGCTCTCCCCCTCGCCGTCCCCGACCCCCACGTCCTCCGACACCTCGACTCAGTCCGCGACCCCCTCCGCGACGCCGTCCGACCAGGGGCCGGGGCAGGGCCGGCGCTGGGGCCACCGGATGGGCTTCGGCGGCCCCGCCATCCACGGCGAGTTCGTCGTGCCCGACGGTGAGGGCAAGTACACGACCGTCGCCAACCAGTACGGCGAGGTCACGGCCGTCGACCAGGACTCGGTCACGGTCAAGAGCGAGGACGGCTACACCAAGGAGTACACGGTCAACGCCGACACCCGGGTCAACCGCGACGAGGGCATCGCCTCGGTGAAGACCGGGGCGAAGGTCATGGTCATGGCCAAGGTGGACGGTGGCACGGCCACCGCCGTCGCGGTCCGCGACATGACCCTGCGCGACGGGCAGGGCTGGCGCGGCAGGGGCGGCCGCTGGCACGACGGCGACCGCCACCGGCCCGGCGAGCCGCCGACCTCCTCGCCCGCCCCGAGCTCCCCGCCGTCGTCGAGCACCCCGCCGAGCGCCGAGCCGAGCGCCTCCCCCACCGTCACGTCCTGACCGGCACCCCCATCACGTCCTGACCGGTCCTCACCGCCGCGTCCCGGCCGATTGCCACCACCGGCCCCGGGGTCCTCACCGCCGGGTCCCGGCCGGTCCCCATCGTGACTCCTCGGCCACTCCTCCACCGGTCACTTTTTTTGACGGCCGGAACCAGCTTCGTGACCCATGCCGCACGGCGCGGCATGGGTCGCGGTGTTTCACCAGCCAGGCGCCCCGAAAGGGGCCACGGGCACCCGCGACCATGGAGCGATCCAGCCTCCCCCCGGCACCGGTCCGGCCGGCGGGGAGCCACGGCGGGGTTTCGGCGTTCCGGTTGACAACGTCACGTGATCCTCGCTTTGCTTGTAACCGGAACCTCATTCCGCATTACGGAATACAGAACGACAGAAAGGTAACGTGGTGGTCAGCCTCCGCACCTTCTTAACCCGGTTCACCGCGGTCACGGCCCTCGTGCCGGCCGCCGCGCTCGGCATCCAGGCCCCGTCCCAGGCCGCGAGCGCCACGAAGCCGAGGCCGACCCCGACGGCCACGGCGAACGCGACGGCGACCCCGACGCCCCCGCCCACGGCCAAGGCCGGGCTCTGGCGGCCGCCGGTGGACAGCCGCTGGCAGTACCAGCTCCAGGGCAGCAAGACCTACGCCTCGACCGGCGGCGTCAACGTCGACATCTGCGGGGTGCCCCAGAGCGGCGGGGCGTGCGTGCGGCCGAGCGTCTTCGACATCGACCTGTACGCCGCCGAGGAGGTGGCCGGCAACAACAAGACGCTCAACACGGCGGCCGTCAAGGCGATCCACGCCAAGGGCGCCAAGGCGATCTGCTACATCGACGCCGGCTCGATCGAGGAGTTCCGGCCCGACTACCAGGCGTTCGTCGACTGGCACAACGCGAACGGCAAGTCCCTGCTCGGCAAGCCGTTCAGCGCGGAGTTCCCCAACGAGCGCTGGGCGAACATCAACAACGACAAGGGCCAGCGCGACTTCCTGCTGAAGATGATGGCGGCCCGCGTCGACAAGTGCGCGCAGGCCGGCTTCGACGGCGTCGAGTTCGACGTGGTCAACGCCCACGAGGAGGGCAAGTCCGTCACCGGCTGGACCGTCAGCCCCGCCACCCAGCTCACCTACAACAAGGCGCTGGCCGCCCTCGCCCACGCCAAGGGCCTGTCGGTGGCGCTGAAGAACGACCTCAGCCAGGCCGAGGAGCTGGTGTCCTCGTTCGACTACGCCGTCAACGAGGAGTGTTTCCAGTTCGACGAGTGCTCCGAGCTGAGCGTCTTCGTCAAGGCCGGCAAGCCCGTCTTCCACGTGGAGTACGAGACGGCGCCGTCGAGCTTCTGCGCCAAGTCGAAGACGCTGAAGTTCAACTCGCTCAAGAAGCCCGCGGACTACTCCCTGTTCGACAAGCCGTACGCGCCCTGCAGGTAATGCTGCCGGCCCGCAGGTCCGTTGCGCGGAATCATCGTGCGTGAGGCGGAACACCGCGGTGGCCATCACCTCGGCGGCGCCGACGTGATGGCCACCATCATGCGGAGTCGCGGGCTTGGCGGTCGCGTCATGCCAGCCTCGGCACGAGCCCGATCGCGTTGCCGGCGTAGACGCGCTCCAGGACGTCGTCCGGCAGGTCCAGGCCGGAGATCGTCCAGCGGCCCATCAGCGGCGGGTCGTCCAGGGAGTGCGCGAACGCCTCGTCGTCGGTCTCCATGAACCGGAAATGGATCCGGTAGACGTCGCGGTCGGGCGGGATCTCGTCGGTGCCGAACAGCACCCGGCCGGGGTGGCGGAGCATGAGGGCGCGCGTCGCGCGCGGCTGGCGTCCCAGCTCGGCGACGCGGGCCGCGATGTCGATGTGGAAGTTCGGGTACGTGTCCAGCATCCGGCTCGCGAAGCCCAGGTTCTCCGGCCAGCAGCCGGCGTGGACGCCGATCACCGTGGTGGCCGGGTGCCGGGCGATCATCGCCTCCATGGCCTCCATCAGCCGTTCGAACGGCGGGAACCCGGGGCCGGAGAAGTTCCAGTCGGGCCGGGCGGCGAGTTGTTCGAGCCGCTCGTTGCGCTCGTCGGCCGGCTCGAAGAAGGCCACCGGGTCGGCGGTGTGCAGGGCGATCGGGATGCCGGCCTCGCCGACGGCCGCCCACAGCGGGTCGAGCCGCGGGTCGTCGAGCATCACCAGCTCACCGCGGTGGTCGCGGACCCGCAGGCCCACGTCCTTCCACACCTTCAGCCCGGCGGCGCCCTCGGCCACGGACCGCGCGAGCTGGGCGGCCAGCCGCTCCCCGAATCCGGGCTCGGCCGTCCGCGACCAGTCGACGTGGCAGAAGGTGGCGAAGCGGCCGGGGTACGCGGCGTCGTAGCGCTCGATGTTCTCGGCCAGCTCCCTGCCCCAGCGGCCGTCGAGGTTGACCATGCCGCGCAGGTTCAGCTCGTCCATGAGGCCGATCAGGGCCGGGACATCCTCGACCATCCAGCTGCCGTCCTCGGTCAGCCAGCGGCCGAGGTGGATGTGGGCGTCCACTGCCGGCACGCGGGCGCGGCCGATCTCGTGGGCCGCGACCCGCAGCTGGGACACCGGCCGGTACCGGGAGAGGGGCACCTCCGCGTCACCCACGCCTGCCCCCTTCCGGCAGCAGGTCCGCGTCACCCATGCCTGATCCCTTCCGGCAGCAGGTCGCCGTGGGCCGCGATCAGGTCGTCCACCAGCTCGCGGATCCGCCGGACCGGGAGCGTGGCGGCGGTGTTGGGGTCGAGCAGCGCGGCCTGGTAGACGTGGTCGCGCCGGCCTTCGAGCGCGGCCTTCACGGTCAGCTCGCTGACGTTGAGGAACGTCCGGTTGAGCGCGGCCACCTGGGCGGGCAGCTCGCCGACGCGCACCGGCTGCACACCGGCGCGGTCGACGTGGCAGGGCACCTCGACGGTGGCATCCGGCGGCAGGTTCGAGATGAGCCCGCCGTTGCGGACGTTGCCGTGGATCATCCGGCGGGTGCCGGTCTCCATCGAGTGGATGGCCAGGGAGGCCAGCTCCTCGCCGCGCTCGATCGGCACGCCGCGGCCCTCCGCCAGCGAGCGCTGGTAGCCCTCGTACTCCTCGAAGCCGTCGGCCAGCCAGTCGAGGTAGACGCCGACGGGGATCCGGTAGCGCTCCACCTCCTCCTCGTGCGGCAGGAACCAGGGCAGGTACTCTGCCCCGTGCTCGCTGGACTCGGTCGGGAAGTAGCCGAAGTTGCGGTAGACCTCGACGCGGACCCGGCGGGCCAGTTCGGGGTTCTCGGCGATCAGCTCGTCCAGGCGGTCGTAGAGGTTCTCGCCGTCGCGCTCGAAACGCAGCACGAACCCCTGGTGGTTGACGCCCGCGGTGAGGAAGGAGATCTCCTCCTCGGGCACGCCGACCATCCTGGCGAGGGTGCTCTGCGTGTCGCGGGCGGCGTGGCAGACGCCGACGACGTTCTGGAACGGGGTGCCCGCGTACACCGACCACGGGATCATCGACATCGGGTTGGTGTAGGTGAACAGGGTGGAGTCCGGGGCCAGCTCGGCCAGGTCCTCGCCGATGCCGACCATCACGGGGATCGTGCGCAGGGCGCGGAAGATGCCGCCGATGCCGAGGGTGTCGGCGATGGTCTGCCGGATGCCGTACGAGGCGGGGATCTCGAAGTCGCGCTTGACGGCGTCCAGGCCGCCCACGGCGATCTCGTTGATGACGTGGTCGGCGCCGGCGACCGCGGCCCTGCGCTCGGTGTGGGCCTCGATCGTCGCGCCGATGCCCAGCTCGGCGACCATCCACCGGGCCATGGCCTCGGCGGTGTCGAGCCGGGCCTGGTCGATGTCGTGCAGGACGATCGTCGAGTCCGCCAGCTCGGGGAAGGTCAGGATGTCGGACAGGAGGTTCTTGGCGAAGGTGATGCTGCCGGCGCCCACGAGGACGATGCGGGCCATGGTCTACCTCGATTCGGGGGTGAGCAGGGCTTTGACGGGCGTGGCGCCGCCGGCGAGGGCCTTCACCGCGGCTCACCGGCGATGGCATGCACCCGCTCCACGAAGCCCCCTTTTATTCCATTGCACGGAATGGCGTTCCAACAAAGGAGATCATCGAGGTCGAGAGCGTGTCAAGAGTTCCGAGCCCACATCCGGCCACACCGCACATGCGCCCGAAGGGGGCTGCGTGATCGGATTCCGGCCACTCTCAAGATGCGTTTCGGACGTTTTGCAGGCATGTTCCGGAAAATGGAACGGCGCCCTGCGTACCAGAATCCGCATCCGTGACCTCTCCACCGGCGCCGGCCTGACCTGGGGCACGGACAGTGCGGGCCCGGCCGGTCAGGCTTCCGTCGCCTCGTACGCGAACCAGTCGAAGCTCGCGCTGCCCTCCGTGACGTACATGCCGATGACCCGCCCCGTGAAGCCGGCGGCGACCTCCGTGGACAGGTAGCGGCCGTCCAGCTCGGCCAGCGGCGCGCCGCCGGCGGAGAAGGCGATGGTGTCCGGGCCCCAGTTCCCCACGCCGGTGGGCTCCGCGGCCGGGCCGATGACCGAGGGCGGCAGCACGTCGCGGGTGCGCACGTCGATCGCGAGCGTGAGCGGGCCGGGCGGCACCGCGCGCTCGGCCACGCACTGGCGCAGCGGGCCGATGCGGGCGATCACCCGCGCCCGGCCGCCGCCCACCTCCAGGTCGTAGTGGTGCGCCTCGTCCATCCGGACGGACAGCCCCGCCGTGGCGGAGCCGGGGTCGAGCCGGACGGTGACGCGGCAGTCGTGGTGCTGCTGGCGGCGGCCGACGAAGGTGTGAGCCGGCCGGTCGAGGGTGGGGCCGGTGGCGTGCAGCGTGAGCCGGCCGCCGGCCAGCGACCAGGAGCCGTCCGGGCGGGCGCGCGGCGAGATCCAGTGCGGGGCCAGGCGGTCGGCGTCGAAGTCGTCACGGGCGGGCGCGGCGGGCAACGGCTGCCACGTGGCGGGCGCGGGATGGCGCTCCTCCACGGGGCCGGCGACCGGCCAGCCGTCCGCCCACTCCACCGGGACGAGGAACGTCTCCCGGCCCAGCACCTGGAACTCCGGCGTGTGACCGCGCGGGCGCGTGCCGAGCAGCGTCATCCACCACGTGCCGTCGGCGGCCTGGACGAGGTCGGCGTGACCGGTGCTCTGGATCGGCCGGTCGGTGCCGCGGTGGGTGAGGATCGGGTTGGCCGGGCCGGGCTCGAACGGGCCGCGCGGCGAGCGGGCGCGGGCGATCGACACGGCGTGCCCGCGCTCGGTGCCGCCCTCCGACAGCAGCAGGTACCACCAGCCGTCCACCCGGTACAGGTGCGGCGCCTCCGGGTACTTCCCGCCGGTGCCCGACCACACCTCGTACGGGCCCTCCAGCACCTTGCCCGTCACGGGGTCGATCCGCGCGACCCGGATGCCGGAGAAGGCGCACCAGCACGAGCCGTCCTCGTCCCAGGCGAGGTCGGGGTCGATGCCGGGCAGGTCGATCCAGACGGGGTCCGACCACGGGCCCTCGGGGCGGTCAGCGGTGACGAGGAGGGTGCCCCCGGCGCCGACGATCGTGGTGATCATGTAGTACGTGCCGTCGTGGTGGCGGATCGTCGGCGCGTAGACGCCGCCGGAGGCGGGGACGTCGGGGGGCAGGCGCAGTTGCGAGGGCCGGTCCAGGACGTTGCCGATCTGCCGCCAGTGCACCAGGTCGCGACTGTGGAAGATCGGCACGCCGGGGAAGTACTCGAAGCTGGAGCAGACGAGGTAGTAGTCGTCGCCCACCCGGCACACGCTCGGGTCGGGGTGGAAGCCGGGCACCACCGGGTTGCCGTACGTCCGCGCCTGCATGAGGTTCTCCCGACCGAGCCGATCACCAAGCCGGGACTCTAGGCTGACGTCCCGGAACCCGTCAATGACGTGCGGCCGGGAGCCCGCGGGGGTTCCAGCCGTCCGTGTCGACGTCCAGGTCGAGCTCGCCGGCGACGGCGTCCCAGCCGGTGAGCTTGAAGTTCGTGTTCTCCCTGTCGCCGTCGGCGGGGGTGTTGGCGCCGTCGTGGGCGACGAACAGGCCCTCGTCGAAGCCGCCCAGCGGCACGTTCAGCACCGCGGAGCCGTCGCTGTGCTCCACGCCGTCCACGCCGTCGTCCTCGCCGATCCTGAACCGGCCGAGGTAGGCGTTGGAGCCCTCCCTGCGGTAGACGGCGAAGGTGCTGTCGCCCTGGCTGGAGGCCAGCAGGTAGCCCTTGCCGCCCCCGCGGTAGTAGATCGTGAGCCCCTCGGCGTCCGCGCTCAGGTGCCGGCCGCCGTAGCCGGGGTCCGCGCCGGGCGCGCACTCCTCGGTGTCCGGGTCGTACGTGCCCGGCACGCCGTACTCGCGGACCTTGTCGATGAGGACGGGCGTCCCGGTGAGGTCGGCCCGCATGCGCCAGACGCCCACGTCCTCCTGCGCCGCGTAGAGGACGTCCTTGTCCTGGTCCACGACCATGCCCTCCACCTGGGCCAGCTCGCCCGGCTCCAGGCAGGGGGCCCACGTCCGGCCGTCGGGCAGGGTGAACGAGGCGGGCAGGTCGAGCGTCCTGACGAGCCGGTAGCCGACCGTCCCGCCCGGCCCGGCAAGCAGCCGCACCAGGGCGATGGAGGTCTTGTGCCGGCGGCTGACCAGCGCGTACGTGCCGGTGGAGTCCTTCCAGGCGGCCAGCCCGTACGCCGTCTCGGCGTCGTTGACCTGCTCCTGGGTGGCGTTGAAGACGAACGGCGCGGCCGGGTCGGTCACGTCGGTGAGGCGCCCGCCGGAGACGGCGTAGACGCGCAGCGTGTCGCGGCCGCGGTCGGAGACGATCGCGAGGTCCCGTCCGCCGGACCCGTGGACGACGTCCACGTTGTTGAACCGGCCCGGCTCGTCGCCCGGGCCGGGGGCCGCGGGCGCCGCTATGTGCTGCACCTCCCGCCCGCCGAGGTCGTAGACGCGGAGCCCGCCCTCCTTGGCGGTGGCGATCACGACGCTCCTGCGGGAGTCGGACGGGTGGACCCAGATCGCCGGGTCGTCGCCGTTGGCGTCGCCGCCGGCCTCGTCGTCGAACAGGGCGGGCGTCTCGGCCTCCGGGTCGACCGTCGCGACGCCGTGACCGGCCGCGGGCGCCGCCAGCCCGCCCACCAGTGCGGACGTCAGAGCCGTCAGGAGCAGCCTGGACAGGGGACGCATCGCGCCTCCTCCTTCGAGGGTCGTGGACGTCGGACCGGGCGGCGCGGACGGCAGACGGGTCACGCCCTGGCCGGGGACGGCTCCACGGCGGGCGCCGGCGACCACTCCGCGTCGGGCATGCGGATCAGCGAGACGCCGACGAAGCCGTAGACCACCAGCAGGATGACCGGGCCGCCGAGCCCCAGCACCATGTTCCACGCGCCGGCGCCGAAGAGCCAGACGACGATGCCGGCGAGCACGCCGGCCGGGAACCACCAGCCCGCCCGGCCGGCGCGGGCGTACGCGACGGCGACGAGGACCAGGCCCAGGAAGGAGCCGATCATCCCGGGCAGCTGCCAGGCGGCGACCATCGCGGGCTGCGCCGCGTCCTGCATGAGCTTCTCGGCCTGCGCCACCGGAAGGGTCTGGAAGAGCACGATGTCGAAGAAGTCCGAGATCATGAGGGACGAGAAGTTGATGAGGCCGAGGACCGTCACCGCGCCCGCGACGTTGGCCAGCACCACGCCCTTGCGGCGGACGAGGTGGACCAGCCCGATCACGCCGGGCACGAAGAGCACCCAGGCGTAGTGGAGGAGCGTCGCGCTGACGCCGACGGCGCCCGGGTTGTGCGCGCCCGCATCGCCCGTGAGCTGCACGACATCGTGGCCCACAGCGTGAGCGTCATGACCATGCAGACGGGCGGCGTGCGGCTGATGCTGCGCGCGGACCAGGAACGCGAGCGGGAGGTGCTGACCTCGGTGGAGGACACGGGCCGGGGCGCCCTGGAGGAGCTGCGGCGCATGCTCGGCCTCCTGCGCGGTCCGGAGGGAGACGGGACGGTGCCGCAGCCGGGCCTCGACCGGCTGGACGACCTGCTGGAACAGGCGCGTACGGCGGGCCTGGACGTGCGCTTCGACGTGCGGGGCGAGCCGGTGCCGCTGCCCGCCGGCCTGGACCTGTCGGCGTACCGGATCGTGCAGGAGGCGCTGACCAACACGCTCAAGCACGCGGGGCCCACGCGGGTGGCGGTGACCGTCGCCCACCGGCCCGGTGAGCTCCGGCTGGAGGTCGTGGACGAGGGGCCGCGCGCGGGGCGCGCCCCGGCGCGGGCCGCCGGGACGGGCGGGCACGGGCTGATCGGCATGCGGGAACGCGCCGCGCTGTTCCAGGGGACGCTCACGGCGGGTCCGGACGGTTCCGGCGGCTTCGCCGTACGGGCGGTGCTGCCGCTGTGAACGCCACGCGCGCGGGGGGCGACGAGCCGGACGGGGCGGGCGTGGTCCGGATCCTCGTCGCGGACGACCAGGCGATGATCAGGGCCGGGCTGGAGGCGGCCCGCCGGATCCTCGCCGCGCCGGAGCCGCCACGGGTGATCATGCTGACGACGTACGACACGGACGAGAACCTCGACCGGGCCCTGCACGCGGGCGTGAGCGGGTTCCTGCTGAAGGTGTCGCCGCCCGAGCACCTGTTCGCCGCGATCCGCAGCGCCGCGCGGGGCGACGTCCTGCTCGACCCCGCGGTCACCTCCCGGGTGGTCGACGCCTACCGCCGCACGGCGCCGCCGGCGTCCCCGCCGGTCACGGGGCTGACGGCACGGGAGGAGGAGGTGCTGCTGCTGGTGGCCCGCGGGCTGTCCAACGCCGAGATCGCCGGCGAGCTGTCCATCACCGAGGCGACGGTCAGCACGCACATCAACCGCCTGCTGGCCAAGCTGGCGCTGCGCGACCGGGCCCAGGCCGTGCGGTACGCGTACGAGTCGGGCGTCATCCGCCCCGGGGAGCCCGCCTAGCCCGGGCCGGTCACGCCGGACGGGCGAGCCTGGCGAAGGAGAGGACCACGACCGTGGACAACAGCCAGCCCAGCACGCTCGCCACGTTCAGGAGTGCCGAGGTCAGCCGGCCGGCCGTGGTGCGCGTCTCCGGGTACCAGGCGGCGCGCTGTCCCAGCGAGATGAGCGGGACGACGGTGTCGATCGTGTAGAAGACGGGGTCGAAGCAGCGGACCTGGCCGTCGCCGCACGGCCCCGGCCGCGGCGCGTTCCGGGCCCTGGTGGCGGTGGCGTCGGCGGCCGGTCCGGTGTCGTCCACGGTGACCAGGCGGCCGTCCACGGCGTACACGTTTCCGCGCGGGTCCGTGGCGCGTAACGTCGCCTGCGCCGCTGGGGTCGCCACCAGGGTCCCCACCAGGGCCAGCAGAATCCCGAGCAGCCAGAGCGTGCGTCCCGGACGGTAGCCGTAGCCGACCGTGACCCCGTACAGGACGTCGCGCAGGTCGCGCAGGAGGCGGGCGGGCGTGCGGCCGCCCGGCGGACGGGCCTGCCTGGCGCGTTTGCGCTGTTCCATGAGCAGCCGCTCGGCCTCCGCCGGCCGGCCGTGCTGGCGGAAGACCCTGGCCGCCTGCTCGTACGGGCCCGTGTCGAACGGCTCCATCCCGCGCAGCCAGTCGCGGCGGGTCCGCCAGTCCCAGGAGCCGTCGAACCGGTCGTACACGAAGCCCGCGATCGCCGAGCGGCGCGGCCACGTCGCGGGATCGTCGGCGAGCACGGTGGTGACGGCGCCCGTCAGGTCCACCGAATCCGGAGCGGTCGCCCAGTGCAGGTCCATGCCGGCGCGCACGGTCGCCGACGCCGCCACGACATCGCCGAACGTGCCACCCGCGCAGTCGAGCCGCCCCTCGATGACGGCCTGGTTCAGCAGCACGGAGCCGTCGGCGGTGAATCCCCCGGCGAGCACGACCGGTCCCTTGACCACGGCCTGCCGCAGGGACAGCGCCACGCCATCGGTGTTCCGCAGCCGGGCGCCGTGGGCGTAGAAGGTGGCGCCGACTGTCGCGGAGCGGAACGTCGTCCTCCCTCCGCATGTCTCTGCCTCGCGCAGGTCCACGCTGCCGTCGACCGTCGCCCCCTCTGCCGCGACTATCGCGGGGGCCTGCGGCCGGCTCCACCGGGTGCGGCTCAGGACGAGGTCGCCCCTGACGTGCGCTCCCGCCAGCCGCAGCGTCCCCTCGACGGCCACCCCTTCGGCGAGGACGAGGCTGGAGCGGAGCTCGGCGTTGGTCAGGTCGAGCGCGCGTTCTCCCCCGGCGGCCAGCACCGTGCCCTCGTGGATGTGGATGGTGCTGTACGTCCCCATCGACAGGTCGACGCCGCCGCCGATCCGGCACTCCCCCTCGACGCTGACGTCGCCGTTCACGACGAGCCCGGGCGCGCTGATGGCGGTGCCGGCGCGGCGCCTGCTGCTGTAGCCGACCCCGGCGACGGCCCCGGTCGGCTCGAAGTCGGCGTCGCGGATCAGGAGCTGGCCGGCGATCCGGGCGTTGCCCAGGTCCAGGCGGCCCCGGATGAGCGGGCGGCGCCCCGTCCGGTCGGCGATGACGAAGACGCTGCCGCCGATCGTCGCGTCGCCGAGGTCGAGGGCCAGCCCGCGGTCGGGTCTCGTGAGCCGGGCGCCGGTCAGGTCGAGCGAGCCGGCCACGTCCGCGCCGAGCAGCCGGACGCCGCCGCGCGCCTCGAACCCGTGGAGCAGCCGGATCGTCCCGCCCACCCGCATCCGGTCGGCCTGCACCGCGCGGACCGCGCCGTCGATGACGGTGTCCACGCACAGCAGGCGCCCGCCGATCTCCGACTCGCACAGCCACACCGCGGCGCTGCACGAGGTGCTGGCCGAGGTCCACAGGTCGCCGCTGATGCGCGAGCGGGACAGGTCGAGATCGCGGCGCACGCGCAGCCCGTTGGCCACCACGCCGGGGATCTCGCATCCGTCCAGCACCAGCGCATGCAGTTCGGCGCCGTCGAGGTCGAGCGGCCGGTCGAACACGCAGCCCACGAACCGCAGCGGGTAGGGGACCTGCATGCCGCGCAGGTCGAGGCCGCCCTCGACGCGGGCGCCCTCCAGGGTCAGGCCACGGGGATCAAGGTCCTGAGGGTCGCGCCGGAACAGCTCGCGCAGCACGCGGCCGTCCACCACGAGGGCCTCGCCGTCCCGCGCGTGGAGCGCCTCGCCGGTGGCGGCGGCCCGGCGCAGGGTTGCCTCGTCGATCATGAGATCACCCTAGGCGCGGCGGCCCCGTCCGTCCTCAGCCGGTGGAGACGCGGCTGCGCTGCGGGACGCGGGCCGGGTCGGCGGGGCGCGACCGGGTGAGGTACTGCGGGACGGGGGCACGGTCGTCGCCCGTGTCGCGGGTCAGGCCGTAGCGCAGGATGCCCTTCCCCGGGTCGGGCCTGGCCGAGATGTCGGCCCAGACCTCGCCCCACGTCCGGGGCGCGACGGTGAGGTCGACGTCCGTGCCGGCCTCGTTGTTGTGGAACGTCACGCTGCCGTCCAGGTAGTAGAACTCGTTCTGCCACATCTGCTGGTGGCCGGCCGGCAGCCGGACGAAGCCGGTCTCGGGCGAGCCCATCCACGTGACGCCCGGCGCCTGCTCGTCGTCCATGCGCCGGCCGCCGCCCGAGGCGACGTGGAAGAGCCTGCCCTTCAGGCCCGTCCAGGTGGCGGGCGGGAACGGGCCTACCCGGTTGCGGTACAGGATGCCCCAGCGGACCTGGAGGTAGCCCCGGCCGGTGATGGTGACGTAGTCGCCCCGGTGCGTGATCGACGGGGCTCCGCCGTACCGGGAGTAGCCGTGCTTGCCGCCGATCGTGACCGCGCCGGCGGGGCGCCGGGGCAGCCGGGCGGGCGGGCGGTTCCTGGGCGGGGCCTGGTCGGCCTGGTCGACGGTGCGCCCGTACGGCAGGATCCGGCGGGTCCTGGCCGGGGACGGCGTCGGCTTCGGGGACGCCGAGCGGGACGGCTTCGGGGTCGCCGGGCGCCGGGACGCGGCCGGC
>NZ_JBFAIA010000088.1:0-32843 GCF_040654455.1 Nonomuraea sp. NPDC050691 | reverse complement strand
CGCAGCCATCTGGCACAACCGCGCCACCGCCCAGCCCATCACCCGATCCCTGATCGCCTACGACCACTGACCCGACTTAGGACTTACTCGTCTAGCTGTGCCCGACAGCCAGACCCCGGCCCGAAAAAACCGCGATCGACCGCCTGATCGCCCGCCGCAACGTCGATCTACGCGAAAAGACCCTCTACCGGATGCTGTTTGAGATGGCTGCCCGGACCGAGGAGATCATGGGCCTGACATCGAGGACCTGGACCTGACCGGCCGCCGCGCGCAGGTGAAGGCCAAGGGCGCCCGGGCCAAGACCCGCCGCCGCGGCCAGGCCCGCGAGGACTTCGTGCTGGAGACCATCTACTGGGACGCCGGCACCGCCCGCCTGCTGCCGCGACTGCTCAAAGGCCGCACCCGCGGCCCGGTCTTCGTCACCCACCGCCGGCCCGGCCCCAGCAAGGTCGTCCGCCCCCGGGACGTGTGCCCTGACACTGGCCTGGCACGCCTGCCCTATGGGCAGGCCCGCGCACTTCTTGACCAGCACACCGCACTGAACGGGCCAGGCACCGGCTGGGACCTGCACGAATTCCGCCACTCGGGGGCTGACCCACCTGGGAGAAGCGGGCGAGCGCCTGCTCATGCTGATGGCCAAGTCCCGGCACAAGAAGCCGGAGAACCTCCGGCGCTACTTCAAGCCCACCCCCGAAGCGATCGCTCAGGTCACCAGCCTGCTCGCTCCCCGCACCAGCAGCTGACCCACCCGCCAGAGGGGACACAAACCTGCATCCGCGCTGGCCAGCGATACCCGCCAAAATGTCCCGGGACTGCAGCGACCCCACGGAGTGAGCCGGGCCGCCATCCGACCCCCAGCGCAGGATGACCCTGCCGAAGCGTCCAGCTAAGTTACTCTCGGGTACCGCCAACGGCTGTCCGCAGGTTCCTCAACCCCGGCTTCGCAACCGGGTACGCAGGAGGGCGCGGCACCCTCGACGACGTGTCGAACAAGATGTGGCGGGGGCCATCATTGGCCTATTCGCCGGCGCCGTGCTGGCGGTGTCGGCTACCTGATCACTCCGAGCGGCGACGCGACCGAGGCGCTACGGCTGGCACTCAAGGCCAAACACCTCCCGATGCCGCCGCCGGGGGTGCAGCCTCCGCCCGCGCTGGAGCGTGCCGCCGATGCTCAGCTCGGTCACGGACAACCAGTATCGCGACTTATGGCATAAGTTGAACAGGAGAGCGACCTCCGATAAGGGATCGTCGGTGACGAAGCCATAAGGAGTTTGGCCATGTCAGCGACTGCCGAACATCGCCGGCACACCGATCACACGCACACCCATGGGCCCGCCTGTGGACATGTAGCGGTGCCGCATGACGATCACGTTGACTACGTCCATGACGGTTGCCTGCATCGCCTCCACGACGATCATGTGGACGAGTGCGAGCCGCAGACCCACACCGCGCACGACGGTCACGATCACCAGCACGGGTCGGAGTGCGGGCACGTGGCCGTGCCCCACGGTGATCATGTCGACTATGTGCACGACGGGCACCGCCACGCCTCCCATGAGGGGCACTGGGACGACCACTGAGCTGCGTCCGGCTGCCAGGCCGTTGAGCACCTTCACCCGCGAGCTCGTGCCCGCCGTGCTGTGCGGGGGCCGGCGCCTTCGACCACGTCATCGCTGCCGACATCGCCCGGCAGATGCTGGGGCGCGCCGCCGCTCACCTGGGCCCACGCCTGCAAGCCGACACCGCCCGCCTGCCCCTGGCCGACTCGGCGCTGTGGGGGAGTCGGCAGTCATCGCGAACCTCAATGATCGTTGGGGAGCGCAACGAGCGCTCACCGTTGCTTTGCCTGGAAACGAGTCAGTGAAGGTCCGGAGGGCGATGAGCGTCACGATTGACGTGCCTCATGGCACTCCGGCGATACCTGTGCAGCATCTGCCTCTTGGGGGCACGATGGAGGGGCGCATTGAGCGTGCCCACACCGTGCCCACACGCTGACCGAAAAGTGATCGCCAGGTGGAAGCGCCGTACCTCCCTCTTCCGGACCTGCTGAAACACCTACGGGTCCGCCGGAAAGACGCAGCAGGTGGCGGAAGGGTTGTGTGCTATCACCGGCGGGTGCGGCTCTCCCTCAGTGAGTGCCTGAGCTGGGCTTTTGGACACATGACTGTTTGATCCGGGAACCGCCTTCTACTGTGAGTGCAGGCCCGTGAGACGGTCGCCGTGGTCAGGCGCTGATCAGCACGCGGCAGAGGCGGGTGACCTCGTCCAGCAGGCGTTGGCGATCTTCCGGCACGTGCAGGATGTGGTCGGCGCTTCCGTGCATGGCGTGGTAGAGCACGATGGCAGTTGCCCCCGGGTCGGGGACGGTCGTCTCCTCCTCCAGGAGTTGTCGCAACGCGTCGACGGCCACGTTGGGGCCCGGCTCCTGCGACGTTTGAGGCTCGTGCCGGAATAGGACGTCGTGCAGCCGGGTGTCGGACAGGTATTCGGTGATGCCGGCCAGGAGCCAGGCTTCCACCCGGGCAAGACCGGTCTTGGCGTCGGTGGCGTGGCGCTGGTGGGCGACGAACCGTTCGACGTACCGGTCACGGAGCGCCGCGATCAGGTCGTCCTTGCTGGCGAAGTGCAGGTAGAAGGTGCCTTTGGCGACTCCGGCGCCGACCACCACGTCATCGATCTTGAGGGTGTCGACGCCGGCGGCCAGGACGAGCCTCTCGGCGGCGTCGAGCAGGTCGCCGCGCCGCTGCTCGCTGGATTTCGTCCGGGCCACTGCGCCTCCTTCTGAGCCTTTGCCGATGACGACCTTAGTGGATGGATGACCACCCTCCTTGCCATCGATAATCATTTCCACTAGCTTTTGACTGACAGTCAGTCATGGCAATTGCGGAGCGAACATGAACGTGCTCAATGAGGTCTTATCCACGCTACGGGTGCCGCTGGCCGGCAGCGTCGTCCTGGGCAGCGGCGTCGTGATCACCCGGTTGATCCAGGCCTACGGAGTCGCGGTCATGGTCGCCGCGCCGCTGGCCGACCAGCCCTGGGAGGCGGGGCTGGGGGGCCTGGGCGTGGCGGCGGGCATGGCGGCGCTCCGCTCGCTGCTGCTGTGGGCGAGCGAGTCGAACGCCGAGTCCATCGGGCACCGAGTCACTATGACGGTGCGTCGCCGCCTGCTCGATCACGTGCTGACACTCGGCCCCGCGTACACGGCGACACGGCGGACCGGCGATGTCGCCGCGACGCTCGTGGAGAGCACCGCCGCGATCGAGACGCTGGTGGCCAGGGCCCGCCCCGCCCGGTTACTGGCCTGGATCGGGCCGCTCATGGCCGCGGCCGTCGTGGGAGTCACCGACCCGCTCGGCGGGTTCATGATCGCGGCGGCGCTGGTGGTCATGCAGGTCGCGGGGCCGATCTGGAACGCGATCGGACGCAAGGGCCACGACCGGGTGTTCACCGACCTGTACGCCATGGACGCCGGCTTCGTCGAAGCGGTCCAGGGAATGGCCACGGCCAAATCCTTCGACGCCGCGCCGAGACTGCGACAGGGACTGGCGGTTCAGGCGGAGACCGTGCGCGTCGCGAGCATGCGGATCCTCGGCGTCCTGTTCACCCAGGTTCTGGCCAGCCGCTGGGCCAGCCTCGGCGCGGGAGCGGTGGTGGTGGTGCGTGCCGGATACCTCGCCGCGGACGGGCACGTCTCCGCGCAGGCGGCACTGACGGTGCTGCTTGTCGTGCTGATCGCGTTCGTACCTGTCGAGGAGGCCGGCAAGTACCTGCACGCGACCTTCAGCGCTCAGGCGGCGGTGGCCAAGCTGGACGCCTTCCTCGCCGAAGAGCCGACGGTCCGTGACGACAACCGCCGGCCGGTTTCCCTGGGCGCCGCCCCTGTGGTGGTGCTGGAGGAGGTTTCCTTCCGCTACCCCGGCCGTGACGAGGACGCGGTCTCCGGCGTCGGCCTCACCCTCGAACCGGGGCGTACAGTCGCGCTCGTCGGGCCGTCCGGCTCTGGCAAGAGCACGGTCGTGTCGCTGCTGGCCAGGCTGGTGGACCCGGCCGCGGGCCGGGTCACCGTCGACGGGCGCGACCTGCGAGAGCTGCCGCTGGAGCAGTGGTGGCGCACCATCGCGGTGGTCAGCCAGGACACGCACCTGTTCCCCGGCACCCTCGGTGAGAACATCGCCCTGGCCCGCCCCGACGCCCCGCGGGAACAGATCGAGGCCGCCGCCGAGGCCGCCGGGCTGGCGGCCGACATCGCCGCCATGCCCGACGGCTACGACACCCAGGTGTCCGAGCGCGGCGGCCGCCTGTCCGGCGGTCAGCGGCAACGCGTGGCGATCGCGCGGGCCCTGCTGCAGGACGCGCCGGTCCTGATCCTCGACGAGGCCACCGCGGCCCTCGACGGGCAGACCGAGCGCGCGGTACACGCCACCGTCGAGCGGCTGCGCAGGAACCGGGCCGTGCTGATCGTGGCCCATCGCCTGGCCACCGTGCGCGACGCCGACGAGATCGTCGTCCTGGATGGTGGACGCGTCGTGGAACGGGGTTCGCACGAGCAGCTGCTGGGCCGTACCGGCACCTATCACCGTCTCGTCCAGGCAGGAGCCGCACTATGACAACGCCTGCCACGTCCGTCGACCGGCCGCTGTGGCGTCTGCTGCCTTACATGGCCTCACGCCCGCTCGTCTTCTCCCTGGTCATTGCCTCCGGCCTGGTCAACTACTGCATGGTGGTGCTGCTGCCCGCCTTGACCGCCTACCAGCTCGGCGGGCTGCTCACCGGCCGGACAGAGTCCTTGGCCTCCCAGATCACCATTGCGGTGCTGGTCGCGGGGGTGGCGGGATGGTGGCAGACGCACATCGGGCACGACTGGGCCTACCGGCTGCTCAAAGTGCTGCGGCTGCGGCTGTTCGACGGCCTGGAAAGGGCCACCCCAGGCAGGTTGCTCGGCCGCAGGACCGGGGAGCTGGCCGACATCGCCAAGAATGACGTGTCGGCCACGGAGATGTTCTTCGCCCACACCGCCGGCGACTACGTCGGCGCCGTCGCGGTCTCGCTGGCCTCGGTCGCGGTGGTCGCGTCGATCGACGTGCCCAGTGCGGCCGTGATCGCGGTCATGATGCTGCTGGTCGCCGTGGTGCCGGTGGCGCTGTCACGGCGCGCGGGCGAACAGGGGCGTGCTGTGCGGGACGCGGCCGGGGCCGTCGCCGGTGAGACCGTCGATGTCATCCAGGGGCTGCGTGAGCTGGCGCTCGCGCGCCGTGGCCGCGAGGCCGCCGACCGGGTCCTCGCCCGTGCCCAGGAGCTGCGCGTGCGTCGCCGCGCGTATGCCCGGCGCGCCGGCCTCGAACTGGTCGTCTCGGAGCTGCTGCTGGGACTCGGCCTGCTCGCGCTTACCTTCCGGGCGGTCGCGGGAGCGGTGGAGCCGCGCTGGATTCCTGTCTTGATCGTTCTGGGCGTGTCGGCGCTGGCGCCCATCGCGACCGTCTCCGCGACCGCCCGCACGCTCGGCGACGTCCGCGCCGCCGCGGGCCGCGTCCTGGCCATCATCGGCTACTCGCCCCACGTGTGGGAGCCGGAGGCGCCCGAGCCGGTACGCGACGCGCTCCCGGCCGTGGCCTTCGATCACGTCCGCTTCGGCTACCCGGGCAGCGCGCACGAGGTGCTCCGCGAAGCGTCGTTCCAGATACGTGCCGGCGAAATCGTGGCGCTCGTCGGAGCCTCGGGCGCGGGCAAGACGACCCTCGCCAACCTGCTGCTGCGCTTCTGGGACGTCTCCGCCGGAGCCGTCACCATCGGCGGTGTGGACGTGCGCAACCTGTCCACGAGCGAGTTGCGCACGACCGTCACCGTCGTCCCCCAGGACGTCTACCTCTTCCACGACACGATCGCGGGCAACATCAAGCTGGGCCGCCCCGACGCCACGGACGTCGAGGTCGAACGGGCCGCTCGCCTTGCCGGCGCACACGACTTCATCACCGCGTTGCCGCAGGGCTACCAGACGCTCTGCGGTGAGCGGGGAGCGTCCCTGTCGGGTGGGCAGCGCCAGCGGATCGCCATCGCCAGGGCGCTGCTGACCGGCGCGCCCGTTCTCGTCCTCGACGAGGCGGTCTCCAGCCTCGACACCGAGACAGAGCGCGCAGTGCACGATGGCCTCGCGGCCACCCGCGGAACCCGCACCACGCTCATCATCGCCCACCGGATCTCGACCATCCGGCGAGCCGACCGCGTCGTCCTGCTCGACGGTGGTGTCGTCGTGGCCACCGGTACCCACGACGAATTGGTCACGGGATCGAGGGCCTACCGCCGGCTGACGGCCGGCCAACTGGACGCGCCGTGACCGTCGAAGGCATCACCCAGCGGCACCGACTCACGGTGATCGGATCGCTGTTCCTGGTGTCCGACATCGGCTACTCGTTCTTCTTCGCCGCACTCGGTACGATCCTGCTCGGCAAGGGGACTTCCCTGCAGAACGTCGCACTGATCAACCTGCTCGGTGTGATCTACTTCGGGCGCTTCCTCATCGGGCCCGTGGTGGATCGGTACGGCGTGGCGAAGTGGGGCCACTACAGGGGCTGGCTGATCGGCACGCAACTCGCGCTGATCGCCTGCCTGCTCGCCCTGGCCACGCTGGACCCGGTGGCGGATCTGCCCGTCGTCCTGACCGCCACCACCGTGGTACTGGTGATCTCGGCGTTCCACGACACCGCCGTCAACGGCCTGTCGGTGCGCCTGGTGCCGGCAGAAGAGCGCGGCCTCGCCAACGGGATCCAGGTCGGCGCCGCCAGCCTGTCCATCCTCATCGGCTCGGGCGGCTCCCTGCTGCTGTATGCGTCCGCGGGCTGGGCCGTGACGCTGATCGTGCTGGCGGCGGTGTTCGGCGTCCCGCTGGCCGCGCTCGCCCATTTCACCGAACCGACGTCGCCACCGCGTGACCAGGGCGTTTCATGGCGGGCGCTGGCCGGGCCGTTCCGCTCGCGAAGGACGGCTGCGTGGATCCTGCTGGTCGTCCCATTCATGGCCCTTGGCCTGTACCTGGCCACCGCGGTGCAGTCGGCGATGCTCCTGGCCGCCGGATGGGAGACGGCGCGGATCGCCCTCGTCCAGTACACGATGGCCCCGCTCGCCGGAGTCGCCGCCGGCCTCGTGACCGGCGGGCTGATCACGCGATGGGGCCGGCGCCGTTCCCTGATCGCCATCGGTGGCTGCTCCGCCATCGCGCTGGCGGGCCTGCTGCCCCTCGCCACCGGAGCGGGGCATTCGCTGCTGGCCGGCGCAGCCGTCGTGGCGGTCGCGATCGCCTACTCGGCGATGGCCACGTGGATCTACACGATCGCGATGGACCTGGCCCGGCCCGCGACCGCCGCCACCGATGTCACCGTCCAGGTCTCCGTACTCGGCGTGCTGCGCATGTCGGCCAGCGCCGGCGGTCTGGCGCTCGCCGCCGTCGCCGGATACCCGCCGCTCATCGCCTCCTCCGTACTCCTCTCACTCGCCGGAACCACCGTCGCCGCCCTCTGGACCAGGCGGCACTCCCCCACCGACTATCCGAACGTCACCTCACAGATGGGATGACCTTGACCACCACGAACCGACGCCGGGGAACGGCCGAGCAGGTTCTGCGGGTGTGCCGGCATGCTGAGCGGTCGGCCGCTCTGGTGCGGTGCGGTCAGCGAGGCCGGCGCCGCCGGATGGGGTTGGCGTCGGCGGTGATGCGGGCGGAGGTCTCCTCGCCCAGGCGCACGTAGCGGCCGAGGCTGGCCAGGTGCTGGTGGCGGCTTTTGGCCTGCAGTTCGGGCGCGGTGCGGCCGGCTTGCGCGAGATGCTGGAGCGCCGAATGACGGAGCTGATGCAAGGTCCACCCCTGACGGTGTGGGTCGAGCTCGGCCGAGGCGGTCTTGAACAGGTATTCGGCGCGCGGGTAGGACAGTCGGCCCCGCCCGGTGACGGGACAGACGTCGCCGGATGCCGGCGCGCGGCGGCCGGAGGAAGGAGCGCGCCGGTCGGCCAGGAACACCGGCCCGCAGGTGCGGCCGGCCAGCAGGCGGGGCAGCAGCCGGGCGGTGGGGGTGGCCCAGTGCACGTACTCGATGGCGCCGCCCTTGGACACGACCCGGGCGCGGCGGAACTCCCGGTCGAGGTCTTCGACGTTGAGGGTGAGGATTTCCTCGGCGCGGGCGGCCGTGTCGTACAGGAGCCGCCACAGCAGGCGTTCCCGCAGGGCGCGCGCGGGGTCGGTGAACAGCTTGTCCAGCCGGGTGGCCGGGATGGCGCGGTCGCTGCGGCGGGCGCTCTTGCGGCGCTCCAGCCGCCGGGCGGGGTTGGTGTCCAGCAGGTCCTGGCGCTGGGCCCAAGTGGTGAAGGAGACCAGCGCGGACAGGTGCCGGTTCCAGGTGGCGGCGGCCGCGGCCGTCCAGCGCTCCATCACCGCGGCGTACTGCTCGGGCGTCAGCGCGGCGACCGGATACTGCGGGCCGGTCACGGCGGTCAGGCGGGCGAGGGTCTCGGCGTAGCCGACGCGGGTGGTGGCCGCCTGTACCGACGCCAGGAAGCGCTCGACCGCGGCCGTCATCGGCGAGGCGGGCGGGGGCCCGGCGGCCGGGTTCGGCGGGCCGGGGAAGGACACGACGGACACGGACGTCCTCCGGGCAGGCGATGTGACACATAATGTAGCCGAGTCGCCGTCGTGGCGGCAGACGCCGAGCTGGGCGGACACGGCCCTAAGGCCGCCCATGTGACAGATGATGCAAGTTCTGTGTCACAGATGTGCGGCGCCGATGGGCAGAGGCTAGGTGGTCGTTCGCAACCGGGCCTCGGCGGCCCAGTGGGGTGCGTTCCAGTGGTCGGCGATGGTGGCGGCCTGGGTGAAGTGGGCGGAGGCCTCGTCGGTGCGGCCGAGGAAGACGGCCAGTTCACCAAGAGTGTGGGCGACCGGGCGCAGCGCCAACGACAGGCTCGCGGCGCCCGCCGGGGGGCCGTTGCGATGCGGGAGCAGCGTCGCGTAGATCTCCTCGGCGGCCTCGCGGTCGTTCAGGGCGACGACGGCCATCGCGCGCAACGTCGTGAGGAAGGTGAAGAAGAAGTCGGGGCGGATCGGGCCGGATGACGCGCGGACCTCGCGAGCCTCGGCGTCCAGGCCGTTGGTGTGGAGGGCGAGCGCGAGCAGGTCGGAGACCATGGCGCCGAGCATGGCGTGGAGGGCGCGCACGTCGTCCAGGTGCGCGCCGAGCGTGCCGTCGTTCAGCCGGAGCGCGGCCAGGGCGAGCTGGAGGAAGCCCGTGGCGTGCACTGATCCGCCGCGGCGCATGCCCTCGTCGGCCTTGAGGTAGAGGAGCTCGGCGTCGGAGAATCGGCCTTCGACGACCGCCAGGGTCGCCAGCGTGATCTCGGCGGCGGCGATCGCCTCGCGCATGCGGTAGACGCGCGCGAGTTCCAGGGCCTCGGTGATCAGCTGGTGCACGGTCGCCCGGTCGTTGGCGGTGGCGGCGACCGCAGCGTGGTTGAGCAGCCCGGTGACGCGGTAGACCGGCAGGTCGTGCTCGATGCCGATCTCCACCAGTTCGCGGCAGAGGCCGGCGTCGCCGTGGACCTCGGACAGTATCTGGAGTGCCGCGGCCCGCAGCCGGGGTTCGGTGGCGAGGTCGAGTGCCTCCTGCGCCGCCTCCGTAACGGTGTGGTCGTCCTCGCCGACCAGTTCGTTGGCGTACGCCGTCAGGAGCCGGGACCGCACTGGAGGGGGCAGGTCCCGCCGCTCCAGCAGGCGGCTCAGGCGCTCGACGATGGGCCGGTCCACCGTGCCGTAGGTACGGGCCTGCCAGGCGGTCGGCTCCGTCCACGCGGTGAACGCGGCGATCATCAGGTCGTCGCGGCCCAGGGACTCCGCGTACTCCACGGCTTCACGGCGTGTCTCGCGGGCGGCCGCGACTGCTCCCGCCCGGATCTGCGCGCGCAGCAGCCTGCCGAGCAGTTCGACCCGTTCGTCCGGTCCGGTCGCGTTGGCGACGGCGTCGGTGAGGAGGCCGGCCGCCACGTCGTGGGCGTAGCGGGCCTCGGCGCGCTCGGCGGCCCGGACGCAGTAGCCGACGGCCTTCGGTGAGCCGGCGCGCGCGTAGTGGTGAGCCAGCGTCGCGATGTCGTCACTTCCTTCCAGAGCGGCGGCGATCCGGGCGTGCATCCGGGTGGCGCGCAGTCTGCTGAGGTCGGCGACGAGCGTGTCCCTGACGAGGGCGTGGACGAAGCGGACGAGGCCGGGGCCGGGCTCGTCCAGGAGCCCGGCGATGACGCCCGCGTCCAGCGCATCCAGCACGCCGTCCTCGTCGGTGTCGGCGGCCTTGACGAGGACGTCCACCGAGCTCTCCCGGCCTGCGACCGCGGCCAGCCGGAGGACGGACACGCTTCCTTCGGGCAGGCGCGCGAGCCGCCGGCGCAGGACGTCCCGTACGCCTTCGGGGACCTCGGAGAGGGCGACCAGCGCGCCTTCGCCGTTCAGCAGCCGGGCGCTCTCGCGCACATAGAACGGGTTGCCGCCGGTGCGCTCGGCGATCCCCGCGATGGTCTCCTCGTCGGACTCGCACTCGGCCCGTACGAGCTGCGCGACGGCCTCGTCATTCAGCCCCGGCAGCGCCAGGCGGAGGGGCGTGGCGCGGACGAGGGAGGCCAGCGTCTCGGTGAGGTGCCCGCTCTCGTCCGCGCGGTACGCGGCGACGATGAGGATCGGGGCCCGCAGGCCGGGGCCGCCGCCGAGCAGTTCCAGCGTGGCGGCGTCCGCCCAGTGCAGGTCGTCCAGGACGACGGCGACGGGGCGTTCCACGGCCACCGTCGCGAGCCACTGCCACACGGCCTGGCGCAGGCGGAACCGTCCGGCGGTGGCGTCGGCGTTCACCGGCCCGGTGTCGGTGAGCAGCGGCGCGAGGTCGTCCGCGAATTCGCCCGGAGACGTGGACGCGGCGACGGCACTCAGCGCCTCCGTCCAGGCCCACGCGGGCGGCGCGCTGTCGACCTCGGGGCAGCGGCCGACGGCGACCAGCCACCCGTCACGTTCGAGCCGCCTGCCCAGGTGCTCCAGGAGCGTCGACTTGCCGAGCCCGGCCTCGCCGGTGACCAGGGCGATGCCGGCGCCGTCGGCGGCGGCATCGGCGGCGGCGGTGACCAGTGCCGACAGCTGTGCCTCGCGTCCGACGAACGGCGCCTCGGCGATCGCAGCCGTCCGGGGCCGCGGTGCGGTCGGCGGCGGGGGAGGGGGCACGGTCGCGCGCAGGACGTCCGTGCGCTGGGTGAGGATCGCCTGCTCCAACGCCGCCAGGTCCGGGCCGGGGTCGAGCCCGAGCTCCTCGGCGAGGACGGCGCGGGCGCGGCGGAGCGTCGCCAGCGCGTCGGCCTGGCGGCCGCTGCTCCACAGGGCCAGGGCGTGCAACCGCCACCCTTCCTCGCGGAGCGGCTCGTCGCGGGTGAGCCGCTCGGCCTCGGGGACGACCGCGGCGGGGTCGCCGGTTCGCAGGCCCGCCGCGACGCGCAGCTCGGTGGCGACCAGGCGCAGCTCGTTCAGGCGTGCGGTCTCGGGGGCGACCCACGGCTCGTCGGCGACCTCGGCGAACGCCGGTCCCTGCCACAGCGCCAGCGCCTCGGCGAGCCGGGTCTGGGCGGCGCGCGGGTCGGCGTCCGTACGGGCCCGGTCGAGCAGGTCCTCGAACCGCCACGCGTCCACCGACTCCGGCGGCAGCCGCAGCGCGTAGCCGGGGGCCGCGCTGACCAGCAGCCGGGCCGGCGTGCGCGGCGGACGTCCGGGCTCCAGCAGCCGGCGCAGGTTGGACACGTACGCCTGCAGGGACATCAGCGCTCGCGCGGGCGGCTCCCCGCGCCACAGGTCCTCGATCATCCGGTCGACCGGCACGACCTGCCCGCGCGCCGCCACCAGCAACGCCAGCACGCCCCGTTGCCGCGGCCCGCCCAGGGGAACGGGCTCGCCGCCAACCTCGGCCGCGAAAGAGCCCAGCACCCGGATGAAGACCATGATCCGCACATCTTACGTGGACGTTCCAAGTCCGCTCCAAATCCCCTCCAAACACCCAGGAGCAGCCTTAACACGTCGCAACCGATGAAGGGCGGGAACAGATGAGCGTCGACACCCGGGACATGGAGATCGTCCACCGCGTGCTCCGCCGGGAGTCACGGCTGCTGGTGGAGCTCGTGGCGGCCGTCGCCCCGGGTGACACCGCTCGCGCCAAGGTGATCGCCGGCCACTTCCGCGTCTACCGGCTGGGCCTGCACCACCATCACGAGGGCGAGGACGAGCTGCTGTGGCCGCCACTGCTCGCCCGGGTGGACCTGGAGGCCGACATCGTCCTGCGCATGCAGGCCCAGCACGAGCGCATCGCGGCCACCCTGAGGAGGCTGGACGCCGCGGTCCCCGCCTGGGAGGCCGGCGCGGGCGCCGACGAGCGCGACACCGTGGTGGCCGCCCTCTGCGAGCACCGCGCGGTCCTGCGGGAGCACCTCGACGACGAGGAGGCCACCCTCCTCCCGCTCGCGGCCAAGCACATCACCCAACAGGAGTGGGCCTCCCTGGGCGACCACCTGGTGAACAACACGCCCAAGCTCACCCTGTTCACGCTCTTCGGCGCCGTCCTGGAGGACGCGAACCCGGCCGAGCGCGCCATCGTCCTCAGCGGCCTTCCTGGCCCGGTCCGCGTCATCTGGCACGTCATCGGCCGCCCCCGCTACGCCCGCCACATCCGCCGTGTCCGCGGCTGACCCCTGCCCGTCCGTACATACAAGGAGAACGACCATGTCGCTGAAGAAGCTCAACACCGTCCTGGCCGCCGTCGTCGTCCTGTTCACCCTCTACCTCGGGTTGTCCTTCGTCCTGCCCCTCGGGACCACCTTCCCGGGGCTGGCGAACTGGCCCTCTGACGGCAGCGGCTTGTCCATCGTGAAGGGCAGTCGCGAGATCGCGATGGGCCTGGCCATGGGCATCCTGCTAGTGACGGGCCACCGCCGCCCGTTGGGCTGGGTCCTGCTGATGGTGGCCGTCGCCCCGTTCGGCGACATGGTCAACGTCCTGGCCCACCACGGATCCACGGCCGCCGCGCTCGGCATCCACGGCCTGACCGCGGCGCTGATCGCGGTCACGGGGTTGCTGACCCTCCGCGAGACCAGCACCACCCCGGCGACCGCCGCGCAGCCCGCCTGACGTCCGCATTCTCTGAGAACTCGAAAAATGGAGACGACTATGACGATCAACGATTTGCGCGGTGCCCTCAAGGGGCGCGTGCTCCTGGCCGGTGACGACGGCTTTGAACAGGCGGCCACCGCGTGGAATCTGACCGTCAGGCAGCCGGTGGCGGCCGTGGTGGAGGCCGCGGATGCCGATGACATGGCGGCGCTCGTGCGTTACGCGCGGCGGGCGGGTATGACGGTGACCGCGCAGCCGAGCGGGCATGGCGCCTCGGGTGATGTGGAAGGCCTGATCCTGCTGCGTACCGGCCTGCTGAACGAGGTGGAGATACGCGCGGAGGAGCGCGTGGTCCGGGTGGGCGCGGGCGTGAAGTGGGGGCAGGTGCTGGCGGCGGCCGGTCCGCTGGGTCTGACAGGCCTGGCCGGCAGCGCGCCGGGGGTCAGCGTGACCGGCTACACCCTGGGCGGCGGGGTCGGCTGGTTCAGCCGCAAGTACGGCTTGGCCTCCGACAGCGTGCGGGCCATCGACATCGTGGATGCCGACGGCGAGCCGGGCCGGGTGACCGCCGAGTCCGATCCCGAGCTCTTCTGGGCGCTGCGCGGCGGTGGCGGGGACTTCGCGGTGGTGACCGCCCTCGAACTCGAGCTGTATCCCGCGCCAGTCCTGTACGGCGGGCGCGTGATCTGGCCGGAGCACCGGACCAGGGAGGTGTACGAAGCGTTCCTGGAGATCACCGCCGAGGCGCCGCGTGAACTCAGTGTCTGGATCAACCGACTCCAGCCACCCGGCGCGCCGCCGATGGTCACGCTGGATCTGGCCTACCTGGGTGAGGCGGCCGCGGGGGAGGACCTGCTGGCGCGCATCGACAAGGTCGAGGGCGCGATCTCCGACAGCCGCGGCGTCGTCCCGGTTGCCGACCTGGGTGACATCGCCGCCGAGCCCACCGATCCGGCCCCATCCATCGCTCGTGCGGAGCTGCTCACCGGCCTGGACGCGGACGCGGTGGAGCGCCTGCTGGCCAAGCCGGTCGAACCGCTCATCAACGTGCAGATCAGGCACCTGGGCGGGGCGCTCGCCGAGCCGGGCAGCGGGGCCGGTGCGAGCGGCGCGGTGGCTGAGCCGTACCTGCTCGGCCTGCTGGGGCTCGGCCTGCCGCACGCGGCCGATGCGACGCGCGCCAAGCAGGCCGAGGTCGTGGCCGACCTGGAGGCCTACATCAGCGGCCGCAAACCGTACACCGTGCTGTCCCCCGGTGACACGGCGGCGAAGTCCTTCTCCCGCAGCGCGCTCGCGCGGCTACGGGAGATCAAGCGGGCCCGTGACCCGCACAACGTGTTCCGCGCGAACTACCCGGTGCTCGGATAGATCGCTTCCCAGCAGGTCTCGGCCCCGCCGCCCACCGGGGCGGCGGGGCCGCACCACACCCGCGTGACAGATGTCGCCGCGAGCACGGTGAAAGGCGCACGCACACAGGAAGGACTCGCACAATGAGAGGTATCCGGTGTGCCCGCGCCCCCCAGGACGCCAGCACCAGCTAAGCGGTCGCCCGGCTCCGCGAGCTCAGCGCGGTGCCGTATTGATCACAACTCACGTCTGAGTTCCGGATGTGCGCATCCCGGGCATTCCCAGGTCGGTCGGGGCGATTTTGGCGAGTCGTCGGGTCTGGTCTCGTTTCTGGCGCAGAAAGATGACTGACGACGTCACCGAGCCCGGCGTCACCGAGCCCGGCGCGCTGGACGAGCGTTTCACCTGGGGCCTCATCCTCGACGTCTCCCAGGTGCTGACCAGCCACGGCTACCAGCAGCACAGCCACCGCGCCACCGGCGCGGCCGTTGGCGCGCTCGGTGAACTCTGCCGCGTCTATGAAGGGAAGCACCAAGTCGGCCGGCGGTGTGAACCGCGCCGGGTTTCATGGAGGCCGAGGAGTGCCCCGGGTGGACCACCGGGGCCGCGAATCCCTCATCTTCGACAAGACCCCGAACGTCCTGCTGGGCAGCCATGCCGAGGGCGAGGGCGTGAACTCTGATCCATCACCCGTGCGCGGATCACCGACCTACTCCCAGCCTGGTCCACATCCCTGAGGCCGAGATACTGCGTCTGAGCCCGCGCTCACCGGACGGCAGGCGGGCCGTGCCTGGACGGAAATCGGCGTGAAGAAAACCCGCCGAGCGGCGAACACTGGGCGACAGTTGCCTTCGGAAGGACGCCATGACAGCACCACCTGACGCCAACGACGTAATGGAGGACGTCACCGTGGTCGAGCGGTCGCTGGACAGTCCCGAGCTTTTCGCCCTTCTGTACGACCGGTACTTCACGGAGGTCTACCGTTATCTGGCCGCCCGGCTCGGCAGTGAACAGGCCGAGGACCTGGTCGCTGACGCCTTCCTGCTCGCGTTCAACGGCAGGCACGGCTTCGATCCGCAGCGGGGCAGTGTGCGGTCGTGGTTATTCGGCATCGCCACGAACGTTGTGGCCCGTCACCGCCGCAGGGAGGGCCGCCGCCTGAACGCGCTCAGCAAGGTGGCGGCTGAGGACTCCGTCGACGGGCACGAGGATCGGGTGACCGCGCAGCTCGCGGCGCAGGCCAGCCGGCCGGAGCTCGTACGAGGGCTGAAGGGCCTGGCGAAGGGTGATCGCGACGTGGTGTTCCTGCTCGTCTTCGGCGGGCTGGGCTACGAGGAGATCGCCACCGCTCTGGACATACCGGTGGGGACTGTCGGGTCCCGGATCAACAGGGCGCGCAAGAAGCTGCGCAAGGCCCTGGGCGACGTCAACCCGATCGGGGAGTGGTGATGGACGAGCTGAAGCTGATCGAAGCCGTGTTCGCGGAGCCCGAGGCCCCGCCGGAGGCGGCGGTGAAGGGGCGTGACCGCCTCCTCCGCCTGACCCGCGAGGCACAGGCGTCACGGTGGGATCGTCCGCGCCGCAGGTGGCCGTCCGCGCTGCCGATCCGGCGCGTCGCCCTGGTCGGCGCCATGGCGGTGATGCTCACCGGCGGCATCATCGTCGCCCAGGTGAGCCTGGGTGGCTCCGACCCGCGTACCTCCGGGTACCTGATCGCTGCCCCTCCGGCCGACGCCAAGGCGCTGCTCACGCTGGCTGCCCGGGCCGCCGCCGGCCGGCCGGACACGGTGCCGGTCCGCGGTCAGTACGTGCACACCAAGACGCTGGCCCAGCACAGCCTGCACACCAAGGACGAGTCGGGCCGGACGCTCTATACCAAGGTGATGGTCAACGAGGAGCGGTGGGAGGCCGCCGACCTGGGCAAGCCCTGGTTGAGCCGCAGCCAGAACCTGTCGGCCACGGGACCGGCGCCCCGGAAGTACTGGGACCGCGGCGTCGAGGACATCGTGTACGAGCCGGGAACCTGTCCCGGCCAGCCGGCCTACGCGCGGCTGGGCGCCTGGCCGACGGACCCCGCCCAGGTACGCGCGAAGATCGTGGCCGACACGGGCGAGGAGCCGCTGCACATCTGGCACTCCCTCAAGAGCCTGGTCCGCGAGTCCGTGGTACGGCCCAGCCTGGGCGCCGCGCTGTACCAGGTCGCCGCCGGGCTGGACGGCATCGTGCTCATCGGCGACGCGGTGGACGCTGCCGGACGCCCCGGCCTGGCCGTCGCCATGGACGAGGGCAACGGCACCCGGTCCGAGCTGATCTTCGATCGGACGACCTACCACTATCTGGGCGAGCGCACAGTGAACACCAGGGACCGCAAAGTGGAGACGCCCTCCGGTGGCGACTACACGGAGAAGAAGGGCACGGTGACCGGCACCGCGGTGCTCACCATCGACCTCGCCCCTGCCTTGCCCGAGGTGTCGCCGAAGGCGTCCCGTATGAAGATCCCCTGTTGAGACCTTCCCTCACCTGATCCGGCCTTTCCGGTCGTGAGTTCTGTTTCGCATGCCCTCAGATCGATCCGGCATGCCCTCAAGAAAGAAGGAGAACATCCATGCTCATCGCCAAGGCGGTCGCGGCCACCCTGCTCGCCGGCTCGTTCGGCGGCCTCACCGCATCGCCATCGGGGGACGCCGCCGCGTACGAGAAGCAGACGCAACTGGAGGCCAAGCGCGTCGCCTGCATGAAGGAGCGGGGCTTGGACTACGTGGCCTCCCCGGAGCCTCGGTACACGTGGCAGCCCGGGGAGCAGGAGCGGCTCGCGGGTGATCTGGATGCGCTGCGGGCGTACCGGGCCAAGTACGGCTTCGGCGTCTGGTCGGCGAACGTCTATCCGGAGGACAAGGTCGTCAACCCCGTTCAGCACGAGAACCCGAACAACAAGATGCTGATGTCGCTGTCGGCCGGCGAGCTGAAGAAGTGGCGCGCCGCCGACGAGTCTTGCTTCTCCCAGGCGGTCAAAGAGGTGCTGGGCAAAACCGTCACCTCCCAGGAGGACTACCACGACCAGCTCGAAGCGGCGGTGCGGAAGGCGTTGAGCGTCCTCGACCAGGACAAGCGGCTCGTCCAGCTGGGCAAGCAGTTCGCCGCGTGCCTGGGCGTCGGCCGAACCGAGCCGACCGCGCTGGACGGTCTGAGCCACACGAAGATCGCGCGGCAGGCTTCGGACGTCGCCAAGAAGGCATGGAAGGGCGAACTACCCAAGGCGCCCAAGGGCAAGACCATCATCTTCCGGCCGAACCTGAAGCCCGCGCAGGCCAGGCCGTACCTGAACAAGGAGATCAAGGCGGCGCTGAAGGACCTGGAGTGCGGTAAGGACTTCTACCCCGCCTACTCTCCCAAGGCCATGGAGATCACGTCGCGGATCTACCAGGAGTTCGGCCGGGAGGGCGCGGCCCAGGCGATCCCGTCCCGGATCTACCGCAAGCTCGTCTGACCCAGCGCTCCCGGGGTGCCGCTCGTGGCGTGCGAGCGGCACCCCGACGCGCCCGCCTCCAAGGTCCCCTGTTGACCAGAAGACACGGCAGAGTCGCTTCCCAGGCCATCAGCGTCTCTGCTCCATCGGAGGATCAACTCTCCGCACATCGACCACGAGAAAGCAGATGTAATTAACTCACGGAACCCTCGCCATGATCGTGGCGGGATATCTCATCGCAGGCGGCACCACGAGCGCCGCGCAGGCGGCCGAGCCGGTATCTTCCGTGACCGGGGTGTCGGGCTCGGTGACGCTGCTGACCGGCGACCGGGTGACCGTCACCGCGAACGGTCACCGGATCGAGCCGGGGCCAGGCAGAAAAGAGCGCTTCGACGTTCAGCGCCGTCAGGGCCACCTCCACGTCATTCCAGAGGACGCGAAGCGGCTGCTGGCCCAGGGGCTGCTGGATGAGCGCTTGTTCGACGTCACGCAGTTGCTCACCTGGCGGTACGGCGACGCCCACAAGGCGGAGATACCGCTGATCGTGCAGTCCGCCGAGGGGAAGGCGGCACAGGCGCTCAGCGGAACGCGGAAGGCGAAGGAGTTTGCCGGGCTGGGACTGGCCGCCACGAGCGTCTCCAAGGTGACGGCGGGCCAGACCTGGCAGAGCCTGGTGCCCCCGATCACTGGCCGCGGGCAAGTCGAAGATCTGGCTGGACGGGAAGCGGCCCATCACCCTTGACCAGAGCGTCAAGCAGATCGGGGCCCCGCAGGCGTGGCAACAGGGGCTGACCGGAGCCGGTATCACGGTCGCTGTGCTCGACTCCGGTCACGACGCCACTCACCCCGATCTCAAGGACGTGGTCACGCAGTCGCGGAACTTCTCCGACGAACCCGACATCACCGACAGTGTTGGACATGGCACTCATGTCTCCTCCATCGTGGCGGGAGCCGGAGCGAAGTACCGGGGCGTCGCGCCGGGTGCGAAGATTGCGCTTGGCAAGGTCGGCGGAGAGTACGCCAGCGAAGCGGCACTGTTGGCGGGCATGGAATGGGCCGCCGCCGAGGTCAAAGCGAAGATCATCAACATGAGCATCGGCGGCCTGGACACGCCCGGCGTCGATCCGCTGGAGCACGCCGTCAACACCCTGTCAGCGCGTACGGGAGCGCTGTTCGTCATCGCGGCGGGCAACGACGGAGTACCCGCTCGGTCAGCAGCCCGGGCAGCGCCGATGCGGCACTTACGGTCGGCGCGGTCGACAAGTCCGACCAGATGGCCGAATTCTCCAGCCGCGGCCCGAGACTGGGCGATCACGCGATCAAGCCCGACGTGACCGCCCCCGGCGTCGGCATCATGGCGGCGGCCGCGCAGGGCACGGCAGACGGCCCGTACGTCGCCCACAGCGGCACCTCCATGGCGGCGCCGCACGTCGCGGGCGCGGCGGCGATCCTCGCCCAGCGGCACCCGGACTGGAACGGGGAGCAGCTCAAGGCCGCGCTCATCGGCAGCGCCGCGCCGCAGGCCGGCGCCACGCACTTCGACCAGGGCGCCGGACGCGTCGACGTGGCCCGGGCGGTCGGGCAGCAGGTGTACGCCAGTCCCGCGAACGTCGGCACGGTCTTCCGCTGGGGTGGATCCGGCGAGCGGCAGGCGACCAAGGAGATCACCTACACCAACGCCGGCGGCTCTCCGGTCACGCTGGACCTCGCCGTGGACGGTGACGTGCTGCGCACGTCGGCGCAGCGGGTCGAGGTGCCCGCCAAAGGCACGGCATCGGTGACCGTGACGATCGATGGGACCGGCAAGGAGCCCGGTGATCACCCGGGCACCATCACGGCCCGATCGGGTGACCTGCTCGTCCGTACCGTCGCCACCGCGTACGTGGAGCCGGAAGCCTACGACGTGAAGATCAGCGCACTCGGCACCGACGGCCGGCCTGTCGACGCGATCGGCGAGTTTTACAATGGCAAGGGTGAGAGTGTTCGGATGGTCCTTCGCGGCGCGCCGGACACCTACCGGCTCCCCGCCGGCGAGTGGAGCCTGTACGTGGACATCTACGAAGGCGAGCGCATCACGACCACGCACCTGCCGGTGAAGGTCGGCGAACAGGGCACGGGGATGGTCCTGGACACGCGCAAGGCAAAACCGATCAGGTTCACCCTGGACGAGCCCACGGCTGTCACCAGCGGGTGGCTCGAGATGTGGGTGATCAATGGTTCATGGTGGCTCGGCTGGGCCGGAGGCAGGCCGGACCCCAGCGCGGTGTACTTCGTGCTCGGCTCCAAGCAACCCGGCCTGAAGTACGTCAGCAGGATGCATTCCCACAAGAAGGACGCCTCTCCCACCCCCGTCCGCTACGACCTGGTGGACGAACGTCATGACGGCATGCCCGAAGACCCCACCTACACGGCCAGGGTGAAGGACCTCGACAAGGTGACCACGACCTTCCGCGGCGCCGGAACGGCCGCGACGGGCACCTACTTCGTGGCGAACGCCATCGATGGCGTCTCTGAGTTCGACGGCGCCCGGCTGTTCTCCGAGGGCGTGCCCGGTCGGGTCGGCATGGACGGCGCGGCCGCCGGCACCATCAGCCTCGCCAAGGATGATCAGGTCATCTCCACGATTGACTACACCAGGTGCGGGCCGTGGGAGCTCGATTCCTGCCGGTTGACCGCCCGCCTCCCGGCGGAGCCCGCGACCTACATGCTCAGCACGACGGCCGACCGGCAGGTGCCGTACTCCACGCTTTCCACGAAGGTGGAACCGACGTGGACGTTCCGCTCGGCGAACACCGCGAAGCCGGAAGCGCTCGCCCTGACAGCGATCCGCTACGCCCCCAGGGGGCTGGACGAGTACAACCGCGCCAAGCCTGGATCGTCCACCCGGCTGTCCGTGATTGCTACCGGGACCCCTGTCGGCTCTGTTCTGGACCCACCTGAACTTGTACGGCAAGTTCGAGCTCGACATGAGCAAACAGCTCGACCTTGGACCGGACCTTGAGGTGCAACGTCCCACCTGATCCGCGCTCTGGGTGGCGAATGACCTGGTGCGGCCCTGCCACGACCAAATCAACAACCAGATCAGCGCCTGGTCCAGCCCCCTACCTCAGGGCAGGTGAAGGACGATGTATCCCTCGCGTTCCATCACCAGTCTGTAACCGCGAGCCTGTAGCTCGGCGACGTCGGCCCGTTGTTCCTCAATTGACTTGAAGATCGGTTGGCGCGAGGCGACGTCGGCCACGACCCATGGAGCACGGTGTGGCATCGGCCGCCAGATGACCACCTTGGTCCTGGCCGAGAGGTTCGGCCCGACCTGATTGGCGGCCTCGACCAAGGCCCCGTCAGGAACAACCGCGACCGCCGCAGCAGCCGCGTCCTCGCGTGCGCCGCTTCGATACCAGGCCGGATCGAAGACATCGCGCAGTGGGAAGACCCCCACCAGCCCGATGCCGAGCACAGCACAGGCGCTGGCCCAGGTAAGGCCAAGGCGCCGGCGAGACACCTCTGCCGTGCCGCGGCGCCGCTGGAAACGGTCGATCGCGTCGATGGACGCGCAGAACAAGGCCATGACGACGGCGGAGTTGTAGTGGTAGCTGGTGCCCCACCAGCCTGGTTGATCGGTGGCCAGCATCCGTTCCAGGATGAGCATCGCGGGTGGCAGCGCGTACGGCGACAGCAGCGGCACGAACAGCACAAGCGCCAGCAGCAGCAACATCGTCTGCATCTTGACGCCCGGCGAGGTGAGCACGGACAGGACATCCAGCGGATGGGTGAGGATCCGGGTGACGGCCTCCCCAGGATCTGCCCCGAGGCCGCTGTAATACCAGTAGCGGCCGGACGAGCCGCCGAACGCCGGGATGATGATCTGACTCGTCACCCACACAGCCAGGGGGCCGAGCACGGCCATGGCCGCCCCGATGAGGCGCCATGACGGGCGGAACAGCAGGGCCAGGCCGAGTCCCGCGACGAAGAAGCCCAGGTCCTCCTTGACCAGGAGGAGCGCGGCCGCCGAGACGATGACAGCACCGCGTCGACCGGCATCGAGCCGTTCGAAGAGCACGGCCGTCAGCAGGGGCACGAAGGCGTACTCGTGAAAGTGGAAGGCCGCAGCCTCGGCTATCGGCCACGACAGCAGATAGGCGGCGGCGACCAGGTAGGCCGCGGTCGTTCCTAATCGGCGTCGGCTCAGCCGCCACAGCGGGATGGCCGCGACAGCGAAGAGCACCGCCTGGGCGACGATGAGGGTCTGCGGGCCGTCATAGATCCAGTACAGGGGCGCCAGAGCGGCCAAGATCGGGGAGAAGTGGTCACCCAGGACCGATACCGCCGTGCCGAGCTGGTTCCACTGGTCTTTGACGAACGAGCCGGGAACCTCAAAGCGGTAGTAGCCACGGACCGCCTGATCGAAGATCACTAAGTCATAGATGCCGGCACGAAAGCGCGCATACTCGACCAATCCTAAGATCGCGTAGGCCGCCGCCACAGTGCGCTGACCGTTCAGGGGTCAATGGGTCGCGTCGGGCATGCGGACCGTCACGTAGGGATGCGGCTGCTCCAGCCACTCGCCGGTCAGCCGCGCCCCGGTGCTGGGGGCGATGACTGCCAGACAGGCGGCCCTCCAGTCGTAGTCGGCGCGGTCATCGAAGTCGTCCTCGTCCTCTTCCTCGTCGAGCTCCTCGGACGCGGGCGCGGCGAAGAAGTCCGTCATCGCCTGCAGCTCGGGCCATCGAGCCAGGCCGGCGTACGGGGCGTGTTCGTGCTTTCTGGCGGCAGCTATTCGCCGATCTTCTTGGCGTAGAGCGTGATCAGCGTAGCTGTGCTGACCGTGCGGCCCCCGGCGGGAGTCTGCTTGGTGATGACCCAGTTGCGGTCGAACACCTGTAGCCGGTTTTGCCCGGCGGCGTCCTTGTCGTTCAGCACGTAGAAGCCGGCAGCTTGGAGCGTGTCCTGTCCTGCTTGCAGGTTCATGCCGACGACGTTGGGGAGCTTCTTCTTCTCTTTGGCCGGAGCGGCTGGTGCGTCCGTCTCCTGCTGAGGGGAGTCGGGCTCAGCGCTTTCGGTGACGGTGGCGGTAGGCGCTGGCATGGTCGCCGTGACCGTCGCCACGGGGACGGCCGGTGGAGTGGTGGCAGCGCCGCACGCGGTGAGGCAGGCTGTGGCGAGGATGGCTGCGCACGCGGGCCAGACGGTGTGGTGGGAACGCATGATTGGGTCCTCGGGTTCGGGAGATGGACGCACATGCTGAGACGACCACATGTCACTGATGGTTGCCGTAGAGCCGCGCTTGGTTGGGGCTCCAGCGCGTGAAAGAGCCCGCCACCCACCTTTCCTTCTAGTGGTCGTCGCAACACCCCCACGAGGGGATGCGATGGGCTTCGAGATCCGAGAGGACCGTGAGCGCGGTTGACCGATCGCTGGTGGCGCGATCGGCACCAAACACGTCGTGGTCAGTTCAGCAGCTCGTCGTGCGAGAGTTCTCCCATTCGTCGAAGAACCATTCGGGCCGCTGGGTGAGCATGCCGTCCTTGTCGACGCGGGGACGGAATAACCTGCCGATCATTCGTCATGACACGCAGCGACCCACCTTTGAGTGTGAGCCATTCTTCGAGCGCAGCACCGGAGAGCTCGCGGGAAAACCCATTTTCAACGATCACCACAGGCCCGAAAACGGACCCAGATGCGCCAACGAGCTTAGTGTTTTGATCCAACGTGACCTTGAATGAATTTTCTTGGAACACGGCATTACAGAGATCTGCGGAACGAAGATTTACCCCCAGCAACGAAGAACCCATGAACTGCGTTCCGCGACAACTCGCCCCTGATGCGTCAACACCATAAAGAGACGCCTTCGCCAAATTCGCTCCGTCAAGGATAGCCCCTCGCATGACCGCGTCATCAAGGTTGACTCGCACCAACGAGCATTCCGTCAGGTCTGCTCCGCTGAAGTCCGCACCGTGGGCGTCCGAGCGGTACAACTCAGCTCCTCTCAGCCGCAGGTTCACCAGCTTTGCCCCGGTAAACCATGATTCGGAGAAGTCGCCGTGGGAGAGGTCGGCGCCGGAGAGGTTGAGCCCTACGGCATCCAGTCCGCCCTCGCCAGCATCGATCCACTCGCGCACGCGCTGGGCTGCGGTGCCGTCCTCGGGGGGCCTGGCAGGAGTCCAGTGATTACGGGTACCAGATGACATTGTCTTCTCAGCCGTTTCTTGTCGACGATGCATTTGATGTCGTCAATCGCTGCCTGTTTCGCGTTTCTCGCATCCAGGATAACAGTGCGCTGTTTTTCGCAGCGTGCCGAACGAGGCTGCCGGTGGCGGCAGTTAGACGCGGCCCAGCAAGCGCTGCTGGTCCTGGCCCATCTGCGTAACGGTGACACCTACGCGCGCCGGGTCGCCGGCTTCGCCGTCGGTACCACCACCGCCTGGCGCTACGTCCGCGAAGCTGTGGACCTTGTGGCTGTCCTGGCCGACGACGTGCACGCCGCCACGGCGCGAGCAGCCCGGTTGGCCTACGCCATCCTGGACGGCACCTTCATCCCGATCGACCGCCTGGGCGAAGAGCGGCCGTACTACAGCGGGAAACACAAGCAGCAGGGATGAACGTGCAGCTGCTGGCCGATCCGGTGGTCCGGCTGATGTGGGCTCGCCCGCCGGGTGCCGTTCACGACGTCACCGCCGCACAGACGGTCGGCCTGATCGCCGCCCCGAACAGTGCCGGCGTCAAGGCCTTCGCCGACAAGGGCTGTCAAGGCGCGGGCGGCCATCCGCACGCCGTTCAAGCGGCATCGCCGCCGTCCATGGCTGTCACGCGGGCAGCGAGACGTCAACCGCTCCCATGCCCGCATCCGCGCCATCGGCGAGCGCGCCGTCGCGACCTTGAAGTCCTGGCAGGTACTGGCCGAGCTGCGCTGCTGCCCGCATCGCGCGACCGTGTTCGTGCAGGCGATCCTCGTGCTGCAACTGGTCGAAGAGGGCCGATACCCAGGATGGAAAGGCTCATCGTGTGAGACGTCGGGGGCGCGCCAACAGGGCAGACGAAGCAGGATTGACCGGCGCTTGCGCTAATAGTACGAATAGCGATATATATCGCCACATGGCATTGCGTGAACAGAGTTACCTGATCCTGCTGGCCCTCTCCGAGGGCTCGCTTCACGGGTACGGCGTGATCAAAGCGGTGCGGGAACTGTCCGAAGGGCAAGTACGGCTCGGTGCGGGCACCCTTTACGGCGCTCTGGACCGGCTGGCAGGCGACGGCTTGGTGATCGTCGCCAAGGAGGAGGTCGTCTCCGGCCGCCACCGTCGCTACTACGAGCTGACCGGCCATGGTCGTCAGGTGCTGGCCGCGGAGACCACCCGCCTGGCGCGCCTGGCCACCACCGCTCAGCGGCGCCTGAGCCTCCAGCCCGGAATGGGGATGTGATGACCCACGACATCGCCTCTGTCTACGAACGTCGCTGCCGGTTACTGATGCGGCTCGCCTATCCGCCTCGTTTCCGGGAGTTCCGTGGCGCCGAACTGCTGAGCACCCTGCTGGACCTGGCCGAGCCGGGACAACGCGGCCCGACCATGCGCGAGTCTTTCGACATGCTCCGCGCCGGGCTCATGCTGCGTCTGCGCGAACATCCGCCACCGTGGCACTGGCTGCTCTACCGGGTGTTCGGCGCTCGACTGCCCTGGCGTTACCGCTGGTGGGCCAGAGACGACATCCAAGGCCGCTTCTTCGTCGAGCGGCAACTGGGCGCCATCATGCTCGTCTGGATCATGTACCTCGTGTGGATCACGTCGGGTCTGCCGTCCTGGGCCGTGCTGGTGATGATGGGCCTTACCTACCTGTCCGCTCGGCTGTCCAAGGCCGGCCTAAGACGCAAGTGGCTCGCCAAACACGAGTTCCACCCTGATGGCACCTCGTATCACGTCCGACCCCGGCCTGGCGGCGAAGCCACGGAGCGCCGACCGGCTTAGATCATGAGGGTCCACCGTCGGTGGTGATCGCTGCCGAGGGTCGCGTACGGCGCTTCGTGGAGCCGGGGGAGACCTTCCGCCGGGAGGTCATCAACCGGCACCGCCTTCCCGGCGAGGCATCCCCAGCATCTGGCGCCAAGCCAGGCGGCGCTGGAGCCGACGTCGACCAGGCGGCCATCGCCGCTAACCGTGCCTGTTCGACGAGCTGCAGCACGAGGATGGCCTGCACGATTGCGGCCGCTCGAGGGCAGCAGCGCTGCTTCATCAGCACCTTCCAGGACTTCAAGGTCGCGACGGCGCGCTCGCCGATGGATGCCGGGTATGCGGGCGAGCTTGCTGGCACACCCATCGTGACCAGCACCGTCAGGTTGGAAAGAGCTCAGTGACTGCGCGGCAACCTCCGCGTACCTGGCCGGCGGGGACATTACGGACTTCAGGCGGATGCCCTGGCCTGCCTGTTTCTCAAGCTTGCAGCACGGCGCAGTGCTCAGGCACTGCGACCAATCGGCGTTTTATGATCGGAAAGCAGGCCAGAGTGGGCCAGAGTAAGGCGGAGCACGTGATCCGCGTAGGGGTGGTGGACGACGAGGCTCTGGTGCGGTCGGGATTCAGCCTCATCCTCGGTGCGGCTGACGACATCGAGGTCGTCGCGACCGCGAGCGGAGGCGACGCCGTCGGCACCATCCGCCGGGAGCGGCCCGACGTGGTGCTGCTGGACATCCGGATGCCGGACGTCGACGGACTCACCGTCCTGCACCAGCTGCGGATGATGCCGAACGCACCCGTGGTGGCCATGCTGACGACGTTCGACACCGACGAGTACGTTCTGACCGCACTGCACTCCGGCGCGGCAGGTTTCCTGCTCAAGGACACGGAACCCGCCCAGCTCGCCCACCTGGTGCGCACCCTCGCAGCGGGCGGCGTGGTGCTGTCGCCCAAGGCCTCCCGGGCCCTGCTGCACAGCCACCCCGGCGCCGAGGCGGCTGCCGACGAAGAGGCGGCCCGTGTCAAGCTGCTCACCCCCCCGCGAGCGTGACGTCCTGGTCCTGGTGGCGGAGGGGTTGTCGAACGCGGACGTCGGGGCGCGCATCCACCTGGGCGCCGGCACGGTCAAGGACCATGTCAGCGCGATCCTCACGAAACTGCGGGCGACCAGCCGGGTACAAGCGGCACTGCTGGCACAGCGGGCCGGGCTGCTCGAGGAGCGGCCGCGGTCGCAGGCGGGCTGATGAGCCGCGCAGGCGCCCTCTGGCGGCGGGTGCCCGCGCCGGTCGTCGACCTCGTCCTGGTGGCGGTGGCGGCACTGGACGTGTGGGTGGACACCTGGGAGGGGACCAGCCTCGGCGTCACGTTCGCTGTGCTCGGCTGCGGTGCGCTGGTCTTCCGGCGCAAGTTCCCGTTCGCCGTCTTCCTGCTCACCCTGCAGATCATGGTCACGACCGAGGTGGCCGTCTCCACCTCGCGGCCGCCGCGGGGGCGCTCACGGAGCTGGTCCAGGCGCGGCCCGACGGCGACGAGCTCAACCGCACCGCCACCGACCTCACCAAGCGCCTCGGCTCGCTCGAGGAGACCATGCTCGCCCTGGTCAGGGGCTGCTTCGTCCCACTCGTCCCAAGGACTGATCGAGGAGGCCTCGTGTACCAGTATCCCCGCCGGCACCCTGTTGCTGAGACGTAGCCTGCTCGGCGTTGCCGAGCGCGCCGCCGCGGCGGCTTCCCCGCTTCCGGGCCGTACTCAGCTCCGCGAGCCGCGCGAGGCCCCGGCACCAGGATTCGGCGCAGGCTCTCGTAGACTCCGCGGTCATGACAGAACGATGGCCCTTCATCCACCACGTGACCTTCATCGCCGCGGACCTCGAGGCGAGCACACGCTTCTACACCGCCGCGCTGAAGCCTCTTGGCGTCGTCGGAGAGGCGGCTGACGGCGGAGCGGAGTTCTGGGAGGAGGAGTTGGACACCCCTTCCTTCGGTCTGTATCCCGCTGGCGACGCCACGGTGACACGGGGCGCGCACATCGCGTTCACCGCCCGCGACCGGGCCGCGGTCGACGCCTTCCACGCGGCCGCGCTGGCGGCTGGCGGCAAGTCCCGGCACGAACCCCGGCTTTGGCCCGAATATGGCGCCTATTGCGCGTTTGTGGATGACCCGGACGGCAACAACGTCGAGGCGGTGTACAAGGAGCAGGCGTAGGGCCGGCACCTGGCGGTGATCGCGGCGGCGGCGCGACGGTGCACGTGGTCTTCCCGGAGAGGTTCTCAGCGGCTACAAGCCCGATCTCATCCAGGCCGACTCACGGCGATGCACCGTAATGATCAGCGTGTCCTCCGGAATGGCGCTCTCGATCGGCAAGGAGTTCGCCGGTGAATGCCCGCCGACCGCGTTCATTCTGTACGGCGCCAACACAGGTTCTCACGACCAGAGAATCACTCTGGTGTCCGCTCGCGGATGATTATGGAGGACCGCTTGTCGCGCGTGTGCCCGCGATCGCAGGTAGTCACAACGAGTGGATATCAGCCCTTCCTTTGCGGTCGCTGTTTCCGGCCGCGTCTCGGCCGTTCGCCAGACATCCTGCGGCGCGCTGCTCTGTCGGCTCTCGTCGTCCGAAGACGCTAGAAGGTCAGCATTCGATGCCGCAGATCCTTGGCTCCTGGAGGCCAAGTTGCGCGAGGTGGTTCGCGCGCCCGTCGTGTGGCCGCCATATCCGTTGTTCGGCGGCGTGCGCGGACCTGCAGATGGGAACTTTGACCCGGATTCGGGAGGCCCTCGGCAGGCCCGTCGTGGCTCTTCGGCTAGATCACTCTGCAGTCGCTCATCGCGTCATCTGGTCTTGTCCTCGATCTGATGCGCGGTTTCCGGTGACGAGGTAGACACTGCTACGCGTCACGCGGTCGTATCGGCGACGTCGCACCCAGGTCGTCGCGGTCGGTGGGCTGCGCCTGGAAGCAGGCGATGAGCGGCTCTGCGAAGAACGGGCTCGCCGCCTACGGTTCATTCGCCGGTGCCCTCATCTCGTACCGAGCCGGCCAGGGGGCCGGCGGGTGTCGCAAGCGAGAAGACTCAACGACTCGACGTACATCAGCGCCGGGGATAGGGCGCTAGACGAGCGCGCCAACGCGCGCGTCACATACCTGCGGGAGTCCCGGCTGCCCTGATCGGAAAGATCTTCCACGGCCGGAAGGGCCCCGGCCCGGTCGGTGTAGTCGGCGTTGTCAGCTGGGTCGTGACCTGGTGGTGAGCGGTGTATGCCTGGGCGATCAGTGCGGCGTCTCAGCCCACCCCCGGCGTCGGACGGCGATCTCCTCCCGGTCATCTGGTTGCCCCATGCAACTATGTGGTTGTATCGTCGAACCATGGCGGATGATCGCGAACTCCAGGAGGCCGTGGCCCGGTTCGTGCGAGCCTTCGGTCTCCACCAGCCGGACCAGACCCCGTGCGGGCAGCCCATCCCGACCTCGGAGGCCCACGCCCTGGGCGAGCTGGCCAGGGACGGCGCGTTGCGGCAGAGCGAGCTGGCGCACCGGCTGCGGCTGGAGAAGAGCACCACCAGCCGGCTGGTCACCCAGCTCATCAACCGTGGCTGGGCCGAGCGCACCCCCGCGCCCGATGACGGGCGCGGCGTGCTGGTCCAGCTCACCCCGCACGGAGTGAACGCCGCGGCCCGCCTGGCCGAGGCCAGGGCGAAGCGGTTCTCCGCCGTTTTGGACCGTGTCCCCGAGGGCGAGCGTGCCGACGTGCTGCGCGCCCTGACCATCCTCACGGAGGCCATCGATGAAACTTGAGAATCGACGCGTCCAGGCGCTCCTCGCCGCGCTCGCCCTCGTCGTCGTCGCCGCGACGGCGTACGTGCTCATCGGCCGGAACGAGCAGCAGGCGTTGGCCGCCCGGCAGGCCGAGATCGCGGCCAAGAGCCGGACGGTGATGCCGTTCGACCTGGAGCGCACCACGCACCGCTTCGCCAAGGCCGCCACCGGCGGCGTGCAGACCGTCACCTCCGACGACCCTGTCGACGCCGAACAGGTCGCTCTGATCCGCGAGCACCTGACCGCCGAGGCGGCGGGCTTCAGCAAGGGCGACTACGGCGACCCCGCCTCCATCCACGGCGGCGAGATGCCCGGCCTGCGCGAGCTCGAGGCGGGCCACGACCGGATCGGCCTCCGCTACGCGGAGGCCCCCGCCGGGGCCCAGATCACCTACACCACCTCCGACCCGGCCCTCCTCAAGGCGCTGCACGCCTGGTTCGACGCCCAGGTCACCGACCACGGCCAGCACGCCGAACACGGCTGACGCGTTCCCGCCGATGGCGTGCCCCTCTTCCCCCGGCTTGTCGCGGAGTCACCCCTAGCCCCTTGACCAGACCCGCGGACCCGCACATTTCAGATATACCCCACCCTGGTAGCGTATCAACGCTTGTTGCGCATGTGTCGCAATATGAAGGAGGCCTTCATGCCCGACACCAGCCCGCCGGTGCGGCGGTCGCTGTCCCTGCCCGCGCCGATCCGGCGCAGGCCACGCACGATGCCGGAGCGGACGCCGGCCCTGGCGGACGACGACGCTCCGGCCGCCTGGCGATGCGCATCGATCGCCGCCACGACGGCAGGCGCGGGCAGGCGGAGATGACCGGCACCGCCGGGGGACACACCGCCTTCCCCGCCGAGGTCCACCTGTCCGGGCTTGGCATTACCCTGCGTGAGTGGCACGACAGTGACATTCCCGCGATGGCGCACCTGTTCGATGATCCCCAGGTCGACCGATGGACGCCGTTGCGCGCACCCTTCGATGGGGCGGCCGCCCGCGCCTACCTGGGCCAGGCGCGTCAACGCCGCGCAGACGGCCAGCGCATGCAACTGGCCATCACCACCGACGGCGCCGCGCCGCTGGGCGAGATCCTGTTGTTTCGCACCGGCACGGTCGGCGAGGCGGAACTGGCCTACGCGATCGGCGCCTCCCACCGACGCCAGCGCCTGGCCTCGCGCGCGGTCCGGCTGATGATCAGCTACGCCTGCGACGCGCTGGCCCTCACCCGGTTGCTGCTGCGCATCGCCGAAGACAACCTGGCCAGTGCCGCCGTGGCCGGCAGGTGCGGCTTCCGGCTCACCGACGCCGCACCCCTTGCCCGCCAGGCCGCCCAGGACCCGCTGCTGACCTGGCGGCACACGCTCCGCCCATCACCCCGTGACGCGGTTCGCGTCGCGATCAAGCACACCGAACACCGATAAGCCCGCCCGCCCCACGACCCCATCCGTCCCGGGGCCCCTCCGAAAGGACGAACCCGGCAGGGGCATCTTTGCCGCCTCGCAAATACCCAACCCCCGTACCGTTTAAGCGATCGGGGGCCGGCGCCGGAATCATCTCCCGATCCCGGCGCACCGGCCTCCTCCTCGCCGCCCAGGAAGGCAACCCCCTTTGTCGTCACCGGCGTCACCCAGGCATCTCGACCCCGGCCCGCGCGCCGGCGCCCGGACCTGGCTCGGGCTGGCCGTCCTCGTCCTGCCCGCCCTGCTGCTGTTCATGATGCTGACCATCTTGTTCCTGGCCATCCCCCAGATGGCCGCGGACCTGAGACCCAGCAACAGCCAAACCTTGTGGATCATCGACATCTACGGCTTCTTGATGGCCGGCCTGCTGGTCACCATGGGCACCCTCGGCGACCGGATCGGCCACCGCCGCCTGCTGATCACGGGCGCGGCCGTCTTCGCCGTCGTCTCGGTCGCCGCCGCCACCACGTCCGAGCCCGCCCTGATGATCGTCTGGCGGGCCGTGCTCGGCATCGCGGCGGCCACTCAGATGCCCGCCACCCTCGGGCTGATCTTCTCCACGTTCACCGACCCGCGCCAGCGGGGCCTCGCGGTCGGCATCTGGTCGGGCGGCATCTCCGTCGGCACCGCCCTCGGCCCAGTGATCGGCGGGGTGCTGCTGGAGGCGTTCTCCTGGCGCGCGGCCTTCCTGGTCGCCGTGCCGGTGATGGTCATCGTGGCCATGGGCGCCCCACTGCTGCTGCCCAACCCCCGCAACCCCGCCGGGGGCCGGCTGGACCTGTTCAGCGTGGCGCTGACACTGGCCACACTCCTGCCGATCGTCTACGGCGTCAAAGAGCTCGGCAAGGACGGCCGCCTGATCATCGCGGTGGCCGCCATCGTGATCGGGCTCGCGTTCGGCGCCTGGTTCGTGGTGCGCCAGCTGAGCCTGCCCGAGCCACTCCTGGACGTGCGACTGTTCGCCAACCGCGCAGTCAGTGGTGCGGTGGGTGTGTTCCTGCTCGCCGCGACCGCGCTCGGTGGCACCTACCTGCTCATCATCCAGTACCTGCAACTGGTGGCGGGCCTGTCACCGCTACAGGCGGGCCTGTGGGTGCTGCCGGCCGCGGCGCTGCTGGTACTCGTCTCGACGGCCTCGCCGATCCTGGCCCGGCGCTTCCGCCCAGGACGGCTCATCGCGACCGGGCTCGCCATCCAGGTGATCGGCTACCTGATCCTCACCCAGATCGACGCCACCGGAGGACTTCCGCTCCTGGTCGCGGGCTTCATCGTGCTCTACCCGGCCGTCGCCCCGTCGATGGCGCTGACCACCAACCTGGTCGTCGGCTCCGTGCCGCCGCAGAAGGCGGGCGCGGCGTCCGGCCTCGCGACCACCTGCAGCGATCTGGGCATCTCACTCGGAATCGCGATCATCGGCAGCATCGCCGCCGCCGTCTACCGCGGTCAAGTCGCCGCCGAGCTACCCGCCGGTCTGCCGACCGAGGCCGCCGCGGCCGGCCGCGACAGCCTCGACGGGGCGGTCGCCGCGGCGCGGACACTGCCTGGCGAGCTGGGCGCGGCCCTGCTCGCCTCCGCTCGGGAGGCGTTCGCCGGCGGGCTGACCACGGCGGCCGTCATCGCCGCGGTCATCGCCGCCGCCGCGGCGGTGCT
>NZ_JBFAIA010000087.1:0-32898 GCF_040654455.1 Nonomuraea sp. NPDC050691 | reverse complement strand
GGCGACCACCCCGTCGGGCCGCACCAGGGTGGCGCCCGCGGGCCCGAGCCCGTACCGGCGCGTCAGGTCGCCGTCCGGGTCGCGCAGGTCCTCTCCCAGGACGTGGACGTCGAGCCGGACGCCCAGCCCGCGCGCCGCCGCCGCGGCGGCCTCGCCCCACGCCACGCCCTCGGGTCCGGCGATCAGCACCCAGCCGTCGCCGTACAGCTCGATCGTGGACACGCGCACTCCGTCGCGCTCCACCCAGGCGTGCGGGGCGCGGAAGCCGGGACGGCCCGTGGGGCGCAGCGGGTCCTCGACCGGCTCCGGGTCGTCGTCCTCGGCCACCACCGCGCCGGAGCGGTAGCGGAACCCCATGAGCACCTCGGCCATGCCCCGCGCGCGCGGCAGGCTGTCGGCCAGGTGCGGTGCCATCCGCTCGCCGTAGATGCTGAGCGACTCGTCCACCACCAGCCGGGCGACCTGCGCGCGTTCGAGGCCGTAGCTGTCGAGCAGCCCCTCCCCCGCCTCGCCGGCCACGACGGCGGCGAGCTTCCACGCCACGTCGAAGCCGTCGCCGACGGCCGTGTTGCCGCCCATCCCGCCGGTCGGCGGGGTGACCTTGGCCGCGTCGCCGACCAACAGGATCCGGCCCTCACGCCAGCGGTCGGCGATGTAGGCGGCCATCTCCCACGCCTGCACGTCGAGCAACTCCAGCCGCAGGTCCGGCGCGCCGACCGCCAGGCGGATGAGCTCCTCGCACCGCCGCGGGGGGTAGTCCTCGGGCGTCTCGCCGCGCGCCGGGTCGTACTGGACGTAGAAGGTGTGCCGGTCGGGCCGGTCGGTCGGCCCGAACGTGCCGGTGAAGGCGGGGTTCTGCAGGTAGTACCAGCCGGTGGAGCCGGGGGGCAGCACGGCGGACAGGTCGGCCTCGAAGATGATGCCGACGAAGTGGGCCAGCGAGCCGTGGCCGTGGCGCGGGATGCCGAGCCGTTCCCTGATCTCGCTGCGCGGGCCGTCGGCGGCCACGAGGTAGCGGCCCCGGACCGTGGTCTCGGCGCCGTCGGCCACCGTGCGCAGCCGCACCGTGACGCCGTCGTCGTCCTGGGCGAAGTCCGTCATCTCGGTGCCGAAGCGGATGTCGGCGCGGTGCTTCTCGGCCTGGGCCAGCAGGATGGGCTCGACTCGGTCCTGGGAGGCGAGGGCCCAGGGCATGGGCGTGCAGTCCTCGGTGGCCCCGACCAGTTCCTCGAAGCTCTCGGCGAAGGTGTGCAGGGTCCTGCCGCCCACGGTCTCGGCGACCTTGATGGTGAAGTCGCCCTGCCGGCCGCGGATGTCGGTGGCCGCCATGACCTCGTCGGCGACGCCGCCGATGCGCAGCAGCTCCATGGTGCGCGGGTTTTGGCCGGCCGCCTTGGGGTAGATCGACGTGCTGCCGTGCCGCTCCACGAGCAGCACGCGCACGCCCCTCCGGGCAAGGAACATCGCCGAGGACAGGCCGCCGAGCGCACCACCGACGACCACCACGTCAACGTCAGGTTCCATCATGCGGCCTCCTTGACTCGTGCGGAATTTCATGGTCGGAGGCGCGAATCAAGTAATCACTGAGAACGGCTGGACAATTTCGCGGTCCACGGCCAATGCGGTCAGGAGGTGACCGCGCTGCTCGTTATCGTCCAGGGCATGACGAAAAACGGCGGGAGCGACGGGAGCCTCCGATGAGCTCTCCACCCACACTCGCGATAGAGACTTCCGGTCTGCGGAAATTGTTCGGGCAGACGAAGGCCGTCGACGGTATCGACCTGCGCGTGCCGCCCGGGATCGTGTACAGCGTGCTCGGGCCGAACGGCGCGGGCAAGTCGACACTGATCCGCATGCTGGCCACGCTGCTGCGGCCCGACGGGGGCCAGGCCACCGTGTTCGGCCACGACGTGGTGCGCGACTCCGACGCGGTGCGCCGGCGCATCAGCGTGACGGGGCAGTACGCCTCGGTGGACGACGCGCTGACCGGCATGGAGAACCTCGTCCTCATGGGCAGGCTCCAGGGCTACACCTGGCCCAAGGCCAAGGAGCGGGCCGGCGAGCTGATGGACGCCTTCGGCCTGACCCACGCGGCCGGGCGGCTGGTCAGCACCTACTCCGGCGGCATGCGGCGGCGGCTGGACATCGCGGCCAGCATCGTCGTGAGCCCCGACCTGCTCTTCCTGGACGAGCCGACCACCGGCCTCGACCCGCGCAGCCGCAACCAGGTGTGGGACATCGTGCGGGCGCTGCTGGCCGGCGGCACCACGATCCTGCTCACCACCCAGTACCTCGACGAGGCCGACGAGCTGGCCGACCGCATCGCGGTGGTCGACCAGGGCAAGGTCATCGCCGAGGGCACCACCGACGAGCTCAAGGCGTCGGTCGGCCAGGTCGCCCTGCACGTGCGGCTGCGCGACCCCGGGCAGCGCGACAAGGCCGAGGACCTGCTCAGGCAGGAGCTGGGCGTCGACGTGCACCTGGAGGGCGACCCCGCCGAGATGTCCGCCCGCGTGGAGGACAACGCGCGGGTGCTCCAGGCGCTGAGCGCCCTGACCCGCGCCTCGATCGAGCCGGCCGAGTTCTCCGTGACCCGGCCGAGCCTGGACGAGGTCTTCCTGACGCTCACCGGCCACAAGGCCGACGACCAGTCCGCCGGCGAAGCCGGAGAGGAGGACGCCGCATGACCTCCTCGATCGAGCGCGTGGACGACCGGGTGATGGCCGCCCTGTCCACGCACGAGCGGCCGCCGAAGGCGAGCGCGCTGTCGGCCACGATCACCCACCTGTGGCGCGGGATGATGGCCTTCAAGCACTTCCCCGCCCAGCTCATCGACATCATCCTGCTGCCGGTGATCTTCCTGCTGCTGTTCACGTACCTGTTCGGCGGCGCCTTCGCCGGCTCGCCCGGCCAGTACCTCCAGTTCTTCCTGCCGGGCATCGCGGTGCAGAGCGTCATCCTCATGACGGTCTACACCGGCACCGCGATCAACACCGACATCAACAAGGGCGTCTTCGACCGCTTCCGCACGCTGCCGTTCTGGCAGCCGGCGGCCATCGCCGGCAACCTGGTCGGCGACATCCTGCGCTACGTGATCGCGCTGACCATGACCATCGGGATCGGTCTCGCGCTGGGCTTCAGGCCGGGTGGCGGCATCCTCGGCATCCTCGGGGCCATGGCGGTGCTGATCGTCTTCGCGTTCAGCGTGAGCTGGATCTTCGCCGCGATCGGCGTGGTCGCCAGCGTCCCGGAGCGGGTCTCCGGCACCAGCATGATCGTGATCTATCCCCTGCTGTTCATGAGCAACATCTTCGTCCGGCCGGAGACCATGCCGTCGTGGATGCAGGTGCTGGTGAAGATCAACCCGCTGAGCCACGCGGCCACGGCGTCGCGCACGCTCATGCACGGCACGGCCGGGTTCTGGGACGTGATGTGGGCGCTGATCACCTCACTGCTCATCACGGTGGTGTTCGCGCCGCTCGCAGTGCGCCTGTACAGGAACAAGAACACTCGCTGAGCACGCGGGACGCCGCTCATTCCAGCGCCCCGTCGCGGATATTCCCGATGGGGCGCTGAACACGTTAAGTAAGCGATCACTTACATAGTAGCACTTGAGCCTTACCGGATGGGCTTGACAGGCGACGCGGCACATATTTAGCCTAACATAGAAAGCTGAGGACGATTCAATTTTGAATCGTCTTCTTTGGTGAAGGGCAGAAAAGAAGGAACGTTCGAAATAATGGAGTGACAATGACCGGACCTCCGCTTTCCTCGTCCTCCTTGGTGTCGCGGACCCGACCCGCCGACGTGCGGCACCGCATCGACACGCTGACCGACCCCGACTCCTTTGTGGAATTCGGCAGCCAGGCCCGACATAGGGTCACGGCCTTCGGCATGCAGGCCAAGCGCCCGGCCGGCGACGGCGTCGTCACCGGGCACGCGACGGTCGACGGCCGCCCGATCGGCGTGTTCGCCCAGGACCCCTCCGCGCTCGGCGGCTCGCTCGGCGAGATCCACGCCGCCAAGATCGTGTCCGTCCTGCGGCAGGCCGGGCGCGCCAGGATGCCGGTGGTGGGGCTGCTCGACTCGGGCGGCGCCCGCATCCAGGAGGGGCTCGCGGCCCTCGACGGCTACGGCGCCATCTTCCGGGCCAACGTGCAGCTCTCCGGCCGGGTGCCGCAGCTCAGCCTCATCCTCGGCGCGTGCGCCGGCGGCGCGGTCTACTCGCCCGCGCTCACCGACATCATCATCATGCTGCGCGAGAACGCCCACATGTTCCTCACCGGCCCCCAGGTGGTCAAGGCCGTCACCTTCGAGGACGTCAGCCCGCGCGACCTCGGCGGCAGCGAGGTCCACACCCGCCACTCGGGCGTCGCGCACCTGGTCGCCTCCAGCCCGGCCGAGGCCATGGACCTGGCCCGGCGGGTCCTTTCCTACCTGCCCGACTCGTGCTGGGACGAGGTCCCCATGGGCATGCCGGCGCCCCCCGGAGCGATGCCCCGGCTGCCGGACAGCCCCCGCGTCCCCTATGACGTCCGGCAGGTGATTTCCGGAATCGTGGACGCCGACAGTTTTCTCGAACTCCAGTCGCGTTTCGCTCGCAACCTGGTCATCGGTTTCGCCCGGATCGAGGGCCGCCCGGTCGGCGTGGTGGCGAACCAGCCGCTGGCCCTCGCCGGGGTTCTGGACATCTCCGCGTCCGAGAAAGGGGCGCGTTTCGTCCGGCTCTGCGACGCGTTCGGATTGCCGCTCGTCACCCTGGTGGACACCCCGGGTTTTCTTCCCGGAACCAAACAGGAAACAAATGGAGTGATACGCAAGGGCGCGAAACTGCTTTACGCGTTCTCCGAGGCGACCGTGCCGCGGCTGACCGTGGTGCTGCGCAAGGCGTTCGGCGGCGCGTACATCGTCATGAATTCCAAGTCGTTGGGGGCGGACGCCGTGTTCTGCTGGCCGGGGGCGCAGATGGCAGTGATGGGCGCGGAAGGAGCGGTCGACATCGTCTACCGGCGGGAGTTGCGCGATGACCCCGGGGTGCGCCCCGACCTGGTGGCGGGATACGAGCGCGAGGTGATGGCCTCGCACCTGCCGGCCGAGCGGCTGTCGGTGGACGAGGTCATCGAGCCCGAGCAGACCCGATCGGTGCTGGCCGCGACCCTGCGGACGCTGGCCAGGTCGGTCCGCCCCCGCTTCCGTCACGACAACCTTCCCCAGTGAAGGCGGCGTTCCCCGCTCGGGTGTCGGCCTCCGAGCAGGGCAACGGGACGATCCGCGTCGTCATCGCCGAGGACATGGACATGGTCCGCGGCGCGCTGGTCGCGCTGCTCAAGCAGGAGGCGGACATCGAGGTCGTGGGCGCCGTGTCCGACGGGAGGCAGATCCTGGCCACCGCGCGGACCGGCGCGCCCCACGTCGCGGTCATCGACGCCGACCTGTGCTGGAAGGACCGGTTCGCGGCGGCCGTCGAGCTGAAGGAGACGCTGCCCGGCTGCGACACCCTGCTGCTCAGCAGCCTCGCCCGGCCGGCCACGGTGCGCCAGGCGCTGTCGGCCGGCGTGGGGGGACTCATGCTGAAGACCTCGCCACCCGAGCAGCTCGCCGACGCCATCCGGCGGGTGGCGGCGGGGTACCGGGTCTTCGACGCCGACCTGGCGCTGGTGGCGTGGGGCTCGACCGGGTGCCCGCTCACCGACCGCGAGCTGGAGGTCCTCCAGCTCGCGGCGGAGGGGGACGAGATCCGGGAGATCGCGAGCGCGCTCTTCCTGTCGCCGGGGACCGTGCGCAACTACCTGACGGTCGTGGTGAGCAAGCTGAAGGCGCGCAACCGCATCGATGCGATCCGCATCGCCCGCAAGTCGGGCTGGATCTACTGAGCGCGGCGGTCGCGCCGGGCCGGGGTACCGAGCGCGCAGGCCGGGCCGGATCTACTGCGGCTCCCCGCGCGTCGTCCCGTGGACCGGCTCGTGTTCCGGGACGAACCGCCCGAAGCGCCCCTGGTGGTACAGCAGGGGGCGGCTCTGCTCGTCGATCCGCGCGCCCGTCACCAGGCCGACGACCAGCACGTGGTCGCCGATGTCCGCCGTGCGGTACGGGGAGCAGGTCAGGTGGGCCGCGACGCCGTCCAGCAGCGGCGTGCCGAACTCGTCCGCGGTCCACCGGGTGGGCGGCGCGAACCGGTCGACGCGGGTGCGGGCGAAGCGGGCCGCGGTGTCGCCCTGGTCCCCGGCCAGGATGTTGACGGCGAAGCGGTCGGCCTCGCGCAGCCACGGCCAGGTGGAGGAGGTCCGGCCGAGATAGAAGGACACGAGCGGCGGCCGGAGGCTGACCGAGGAGAAGGAGGTGGCCGTCACCCCGACGGGGACCCCGCCGACCGAGGCGGTGACGACGACCACCCCGGCCGCGTGTCCGGCCAGCGCGCGGCGGAACTCCTCCTCGTCGACCGCCCGGTCGCGGTACGCGCGGCTCATCGGTGGGCGGGCGCCGGGCCGGCGGACATGTCCGCGGGGGCGCCGCGGTGCGCCGCGGTCAGGTCCTCCAGCACCGGCACGACCTCGTTGGGGGCAGGGCAGTCCAGCATCTCCTCTCTGATCTTGGCCGCGCCGGCCCGGAACGACGTGTCGCCCAGCAGGTGGGCCAGGCCGTCGCGGACCGCGCTCGCCTGGCGGGCGGGCCCGGGCGGCAGGTACATGCCGGCGCCGAGCTTCTCCAGGCGCAGCGCGCGGAACACGTCGTCCCACTGCCAGGCGAGGGCGAGCTGGGGGACGCCGTAGAGCGCCGCGCTGGCCCACGTGCCCGCACCGCCGTGGTGGACGACCGCGTCGCAGGTGGGCAGCACCACGTGCAGCGGCACGCTGTCGACCACGCGGACGTTCTCCGGCAGCGGCCGCATCCGCTCGCCGGCCTTGACGGTGGCGATCACCTCGACGTCCAGCTCGGCGATCGCCTCCAGCAGGTCGGCGACGGCGTCCAGGCCGGAGAAGCCGGTCGTGCGCTCGGTCATGCCCTGGGTGACGCACACCCGGGGCCGGTCGGGGTCGGTCCGCGACCAGGGCGGCACCACGGCGGGCAGCGGGCCGTTGTACGGGATGTAGCGCATCGGCACCAGCGGCTGGTCCAGCTCGAAGCGGACGCTGGCCGGCATCTGGTCGATGGTCCACTGACCGGTGACGACCTCCGGGCTGAACTCGGCGCCGAAGCGGCCGAGCGTCCAGGTGAGCCAGTCGCGCACCGCGTCGTCGCGCAGCTCGGGGGACAGCGGCGCGAGCAGCCGCTGGAAACGCTGGTACACCTGGAGGAACAGGTCGGGCCCCCACAGCAGGCGGGCGTGCGCGGCGCCGGTGACGTGCGCGGCGACGGCCCCGGCGAAGGTGAAGGGCTCCCAGATCACGAGGTCGGGCCGCCACCAGCGGGAGAAGGCCACCATCTCGTCGACCATCGAGTCGTTGTTGATCTGGGCGTAGAACATCGCCGTGAGCATCGTCGTGGACGACTCCAGGAAGTCCAGGTCGAGCAGCTCGGGGCGGCCCTCCAGGTAGTCGGGGTTCTGATGCAGGGCGAAGACGCCCGGGGCGGCGGCGGCCATCACCTGTTCCACCTGGTGATCGCCGCCGACGGGCACGGCGGTGAGCCCGGCCCGGGCGATGCTCGGGGTCAGCGCGGGCTGGCTGGCCACCCGGACCTCGTGCCCCGCGGTGCGTAAGGCCCAGGCCAGCGGCACCATGCCGTTGAAGTGGGCGTCCATGGCGAAAGACGTGACCAGCACGCGCATCGTCGAATCTCCTCACGCCCCGGGTCCGGCGAAGGACCCGGGTCTCCTAACGGCACAGGGGAAGCCTGACCACGGCCCGCACGACGGGCGAGCGCATGCGGCGCACGGCGGCTCCGTCCGCGCGCAGTCCCGGCCACCGGGCGGCGGCGCGGACGATCTCGGTGGCGACCACGCGGGCGAGCGGCCCGACGAGCTCCTCGGGCCCGCCTCCGGTCAGGGAGAGGTTCGGGGCTCCCGCGTGGGCGAGGTCGAAGCGGTCCGGGTCCGCGACGCCGGCCAGGTCGCGGTTGGCGGCGTCCACGACGATCACGACGTGGGCGTCGGCGTCGATCTCCTGGCCGTGCGCGGACAGCGGCTCCTGGGCGATCCTGCTGACCAGCCGCACCGGCGGCGACCAGCGCAGGGTCTCCTCGACGGCGCCGGCGGCCAGCTCGGGCGAGCGGCACACGGCCGCCCACTGGCCGGGATGGTCGAGCAGCGCGACGATGGCGTCGGCGGCGGTGGCGGTGGCGATCTCGGCCCCGGCCACCAGGTGGAGCAGGCAGGCAGCCGCCACGTCCGCCTCGCCGAGGCCGGTGGCGAGCATGGCGCTGACGGCGTCGTCCCCCGGCTCGGCCGCGCTGGCCGTCACGAGGTCGTGGACGAGGGCGCGGGCGCGGGTCACGGCCTCCTCCAGGTCGCGCGCCACGGGCAGCCGCGGCGGGCACAGCACGGCGTCCAGGGCGACGCCCAGCCGCGGCAGCAGCTCCGCCACCTCCCGCTCCGCCGGGCCGAGGACGCCCGCGCCCCCTTCGCGCGGATCGCCCTCGGACGAGCCGGAGCCGGCGGGACCGGACAGGCCGAGGACGCGGGACAGGGACGCGGCCACGGCCGGCCTGACCAGGTCGGCGGTCAGGTCGAACGTCTCGCCGAGCCCGTCGGCGACGCGCCCGGCGGCCCGCCGGACATCCGCCCGCCACGCCCCGGCCGTCACCGGGCCGAGCACGGGCCGGTTGACCCGGTCGAGCCGCCGGTAGTCGGCCAGCGGCAGCGTCAGCAGGGCGTCGTCCATGGGCGTGACGTGACAGGTACGCCACGTCTCCCACAGGTTCTCGCCCAGGTGCCCCCGGTCGCCGCCCGGGTGGCGGGTGTCGAGGCGGGGGTCGCGCAGCAGCGCGGCGGCCGCCTCCGCGCTCGCCGTCACCCACGTGCCGAGGTGGCTGCGGTTGAGGGGGCCCGCGCGCCTGATCTCGTCGCCGAGCGCCGCGGTGTCGTCGCCCTCGCCCCGCAGCAGCCGGGCGTACGGGTCGCCGAGCGCGCCCAGGACGAAGTGGAAGCCGCGGATCGTGAGCAGGTGACGGCCGAGCTCGCTGGGGGTCACCGTGGACGGCGGCGCGGTCGGCGGCTCGGCCGGTGGCAGGGTCTGCGGCGTGGTCGGCATCGTGGTGCTCCTCAGGTGGTGACGCGGTGGGGCGTGCGGAGGGTGTGCGAGGTGATGGCGGCGGCCAGCGGCTCGTGGACGGCCGAGGCGAGCGCGTGGCCCATCTCAGGCAGCTCCACGACCCGCGCCCCGGGGATGAGGTCGGCGACGTGCCGAGCGTGGGGCGGCGGCGCGGCGGGGTCGCGCATCGCCTGGATGGCCAGCGTGGGCACGCGTACCCCGGCCAGCTCCGCGCCCCGCGAGACGGGCGGCTGGGGGATCATGTGGTGGTTGATCGGCTCCTGGAAGGAGCCCGCGTGCGCGACGGCGCGCAGCTCGCGGCGGCGGAACTCGTCGGCGTCGAACGGCAGGTCCTCGCCGTTGAGCAGCCGCCACTTCTCCACCCGCCGCTCCAGCTCGGCCTCCGGCCCGTCCACCGGCTCCGACATCAGGGCGATGACGTCCAGGAAGCGCCGGGTGGGCAGCGGCAGCCCGTCGGCGGAGGGCGCGCCGCTCATGGCGCGTTCGATGTTGGCGTCGAAGTCGACGTCGAGCGCCCCGCCGAGCATGAGGGTGAGGCTCAGCAGCCGGTCGGGGTGGTCGACGGCGAGCAACTGGCCGATGGTGTGGCCGAGCGACATGCCGACGACGTGCGCGGCCGGGACCTCCCAGCCGTCGAGCACGGCCAGCGCGTCGGAGACCAGTTCGTCGAAGCCGTACGGCCGCGCCTGGAAAGCCTGGAAGTCGGTCGCGGTGGAGCGGCCGGTGTCGCGGTGGTCGTAGCGGATGACGTGGTGGCCGCGTTCGGCGAGCAGCGCCACGAACGCGTCGGGCCACGACTTGGCCGACAGGTTTCCGCCGGCGATCAGCAGCAGCGGCGGGGCGGCGGGGTCGCCGAAGTCCTCGCTCCACAGGGACACCTCGCCATGGGCGATGACACGGGTCGTCACGAGACCTCCTCGGCCGGGGCGAGCACGATCAGGGACAGGTCGAAGGGGATCGTCGGGTTGGGCAGGCGGCGCACCGACTCCACGGCCAGCCCGGCACGGGCGGCCAGCCCCGACCACTCGTCGCGGGTGCGCAGCCGCCCGCCGAGGAAGACCAGCATGCGCAGGTCCAGCTCGGTGAACCGCTCGTTGCCGGCGTTCCCGGCCAGGTCGTCGCGCTCGTACACGAGGATCCGGCCGCCGGGTTCGAGCGAGTCGGCGCACCGGGCGAGGATCCGGGCGGCGTCCTCGTCGGGCCAGTTGAGCAGCACGAACGACAGCAGCATGACGTCGGCCTTGCAGGGCAGCGGCGCGAAGAAGTCGCCCTCGATCACGTCGCAGCGGTCGGCGAGCCCCTCGGCCGCCAGGTGGTCGCGCGCGACCTGCGCGGTGCCCGGCAGCTCCAGGATCGTGGCGGTCACGTGCGGCGCGGCCCGCGCGATGGCCGCGACGAAGCCGCCCGTGCCGCCGCCGACGTCGCACACGTGGCGCACGCCGCTCCAGTCGTAGGCGGCCGTGGGCGCGTCGTAGGCCACGTGCTGGTCGCAGGCCATCAGCGACTCGAACGACTCGCGCAGGCGCGGCTCGGCGGCCAGGTCGTCGTAGAACGGCCGGCCGTAGACGTCGGCGTACGTGGGCCGGCCGGTGCGGACCGCGTCCAGCAGCCGGGTGAAGCCGACGTCGGCCCGGGCCACGATCTCGCCGAGGTCGTGCCAGGCGCGCTGGGCGGCGGGGTGGTCGTCGGCGAGCACCTCACCGATCGCGGTCGGGACCAGCCGGCCGGGCTCCGGCTCCGCCAGCACGCCGATCGCGACGAGGTGGCGGATCAGCCGGGCCAGCGCGTCCGGATTCGTCCCGGTCCGCTCCGCCAGCTCGCGGGGGCCGGTGGCGCCGTCCTTGATGTGGTCGACCAGGCGCAGGGTGGCCGCCACGCGCACCGCCATCGGGGTGTGCAGGCTGCCGAGCCGGATCAGGCTCCACAGCGGGTCGTCTTCGCGTGACTCGGCCATCAGGGACGCCAGCCGCCGTTCTCGGGCCACGGCATGTCGAGCTGCCGGTAGGTGCCGAGGTAGTCGGGCCAGTCGCGGTGGTCGCGGATCTTGCCGTCGACGATCCGGATCAGGTGGATCTGCTCGCCGGCGAACTTGCGGCCGGTGGGCGGCATGCCGACGAGGTTGCCGACGTGGCGGCCGTAGAGCACGAGGTGGGCGCGCACCCACTCGCCGTTCTCCTCGTAGCCGATCTCCTCCAGGTGGGCGTCCTCGGAGAAGGCGTACTTCAGCCACTTGACCGCGCCCGCGAACGCCTCAGGCCCGCGCCCGTCCGGATTGTGCTCCAGCGCGCCGGGGTTGAGATATTCCGGATGAATGAACTCCTCGACGTCCCCGGTTTCGCCGCTGTTGTACGCCGCCACCATGCGGCGGACGGTTTCGATCTGCTTGCTCATCGGCGCTCCCTGAATGGGTGGGTCTCCGCGTCGATTGTTCGCTCCGGGCCGCGCGCGGGACAAGCGGGAAAGGCGGTCGTGCACCCGTTCTCGACCGATTCTCCAGAGGCGCTCGAATACTGGTGATTGCGCAGAAGGGAGGGCTTGTGGACAGCTCGGCGTACAAGCGACAGGTCGCGGGGGTCTTCGACGACTCCGCCGCGCGCTACGACCGGATGGGGGTGGAGTTCTTCACCCCTATGGGCCGCCGGCTCGTGGAGCTGGCGGCTCCCACCGCAGGTGAGAGGGTGCTGGATGTCGGCTGCGGCCGGGGCGCCAGCCTCTTTCCGGCGGCGGAGCGGGTGGGGCCGCGAGGACGCGTGCTGGGCATCGACCTGGCTCCGGCCATGGTGGAGGAGGTCGGCAAGGAGATCGCCGCCCGGGGCCTTTCCCATGTCGAGGCGCGGGTGATGGACGCGGAAAGTCCGGAGCTTCCCGCCCGCGCTTTCGACGTGCTGCTCGGCGGTTACAGCATCATTTTCCTGCCGGACGCTCCGGGGGCGCTTTCCCGTTATACGGAATTCCTCGGCGACGGCGGGCGGATCGCTTTTACCAGTCCGGTTTTCCGGGCCGGGACTTTTCCGTTCCTGCCGCCCGAGTTCACGCCGCTCATTCCCTCCTCGCTGCTGGGGCACCTGCCTCCGGAATGGCGGCCGGAGGCGCTGGTGCGGCGTTTCAACAGCTGGCTGGAGGACGCCGGCGACCTGGCGGCGACGCTGGAGCGGGCCGGCTACCGCGAGGTGCGGGTGCTGGACGAGCCGGTCCGGATGACCGCCGAATCCCCCGAACGGTGGGTCGAGTGGTCCCACACCCAGGGCATGCGCCTGCTGTGGCAGAATCTGCCCGCGCCGCAGGCCGAGGACCTGCGCGCGCGGCTCGTCGAGGGGCTCGACCGGCTACGGGGCGGGAGCGGGCCGGTGGTCATCGAGGTCCCGGTCCGCTTCGTCACCGCGCGCGTCGCCCGGGGGTAGATCGCCCAGGGCCGGCCCGGCCGGGTCGCCCGGGGCCGCGTCGGCGGACGTCGAGCCGCCCGCGGGCAGGACGGACAGGGCGGCCAGCCGTTCCAGGGCCGCGTCGAAGGCGGCGCGGTCCGCCTCGGGGCCGCCGGCCCGCGCGGGCAGCAGAGCGACCACCTCGCCCCGGCCGGCGCGCACCGCGCGGTGCCGCCGCGCGATGGTGCTCAGCCCCTGCCCCGGGCCCGCCTCGACGCAGACGACGTCGTCGCGGGCGGACAGGACGGCGTCCAGCGCGGGCCAGAACAGCACCGGCCGCACCGGGTGGCCGGCCCAGTAGTCCGGGTCGGCGGCCGTCTCCCCGGTCAGCGGCGCGGCCGTGTAGCAGGAGCGCAGCGGGATGCGGGGCGCCCGGACGGGGGTGGCGGCGAAGCCCTCCATGGCGGCGGAGGCCACGCCCGCCAGCATGGGGCTGTGGAAGGCCGTCATTGCGGGCACCGGGGCGCAGATGAACCCGTCGCGCCGCAGCCGCTCCTCCACCTCGGCGAGCGGGCCGGACGGCCCGGCCAGGATCGTCTGCCGGGGCGCGTTGACCGCGGCGACCACGACGTCGTCGGTCAGCACCTCCTCCAACACCTTCTCCAACACCGTGGCCGCGGCCGAGACCGCGAGCATGCCGCCCGGAGGGGCCTCGGCCAGCAGCCGGATCCGCTCCTGCACCAGCCGCGCGCCGTCGCGCAGGGTGAACACCCCACTGAGCACCGAGGCGGCCATCTCGCCGACGCTGTGGCCGAGCATGACCCACGGCCGCACCCCGTACTCCATCAGCGTGCGGCCGAGCGCGTAGTCCAGCGCGAACAGCAGCGGCTGCGACCGGGTGACGTGGTCGAGCGGGACCCGCGGGTCGTCGCTCAGCCAGTCGCTGCGCAGCGCGTCGCCGTCGTCGAAGGCCGCCAGCACCTCGTCGAGGGCGGCGGTGAAGCGCGGCTCGCTCCCGTACAGGCCCCACGCCATCCGCGGGTGCTGCGATCCCTGCCCCGGGAACATCACCATGGTGACGGTCACGTCTCGCCCCTCTCCCCCGCCCACGCCGGGCGGCTCAGCACCTCCACGACCGCGCAGGACCACGAGAAACCCGCGCCCACGCTGGCGAGCAGGCACAGCTCTCCCGGGCCGACCGCACCGGTGGTGACGAGGTGGTCGAACCCGGCGATCGGGTCGCCGGCGCCCAGGTGGCCGACGTGCCGGCTCCACGGCCAGGTGGTCCGCTCCGGGTCGATCCCGTACGGGGCGAAGAAGCCGGCCCTGAGCCGGCGCAGGCCCATGTGCGGCAGCGCGAAGCCCTTGACGTCCTCGAGGGCCACGCCCGCCTCCACCAGGGCCCCGGTCAGCGCGGCCTCCTGGCCGGCGCTCACCTTGGCGGCCGTCGCGGCTCGCCCCACCTCACGCACGTAGGCACGTTTGTGCAGGTCCAGGTCCACCGTGGGCAGCTCGTCCAGCGACGGCGCGCCGAACGCGTCGCCGCCCCGGTGCATGCCCTCCAGCTCGGGGTCCGAGACGGTCACGAGGCTGCGGACCCGGGCGAAGCCCGTCGTACGCGACAGCACGAGGGCCGTGCCGCCGTCGGCGTAGACGGTGCCCGGGTCGCTGCGCCAGCGGTCGAACCCGGGCGGGCTCATCCGGTCGCCCGTCGTGATCAGCGCCCCTGTCCGCCCGCCGGCGGCGTCCAGGTAGGCGGTGGCCAGTTCGAGCGCCGCCATCCCGCCGTTGGAGACCTGCCGGACCTCCATGGCCGGGCAGGTGTTGCCCACCGCCGCCCGCTGCACGTACGAGGCGGGCGCCCACAGGTGGTGGCCCTGGAAGTAGAGGCTCGCGTGCAGGACCAGGTCGATGTCCGCGGGGCCGGCGCCGGCCCGGGCGAGCGCCGTCCGGGCCGCCCGGGCGGCCATCTCCGGGCCGATCTCCTTGTCGGCGACGGCCACCGCGAGCATGCCGGTGGCCGCGGCGAGCGGCGGGTCGCACTCGCCCGCCTCCAGCGCCCGCTCCACCGGCACGGCCGGCGGCAACCAGGCGGCGCACCCGGCGATGTACGGCCCGCCGGTCATCGGCGTACGACCATCGCGCTGTTGAAGCCGCCCGCCCCGCGCGCCACCACGAGCGCCGCGTCCCCGGTGATGGGCCGCGGGTCGCCGAGCACGAGGTCCACGGGCAGCTCCGGGTCCACGTCCCGGACGTTCGCCGTCGCCGGGGCCACGCCCTCGCGCAGCGCCAGCAGCGCCGTCACGACGTCGAGCGGGGCGGCCCCGGAGTACAGCCGGCCGGTCAGCGTCTTGGGGGCCGTCACCGGCACCCCGCGCGGCCCGAAGACAGCCGCCAGCGTCTCCGCCTCGGCCGCGTCGAGACCGGGGTCGGCGGCGGCGTCGGCGATCACCAGGGCCACGTCCGCGGGGGCGACCCCGGCGTCGGCCAGCGCGGCCTCGACGGCCCGGGTCAGCGCCGGCGGCCGTCCGGAGCCGGGCGGCGGGTCGAAGCTCGCGCCGTGGCCGGCGATCCGCCCGTACACGCGGGCGCCCCGCGCGCGGGCCGCCTCACCGGTCTCCAGCGTCAGGATCGCGCCGCCCTCGCCCGGCACGTGCCCCTGGGCCCTGCGGTCGAAGGGGAGGTACGCGGCGGCGGGGTCGTCGGCCGTGCTGAGCCGGCCCCATCGCGTCAGCGCGGCCAGCCCGTACGGGCACAGCGACGAGTCCATGCCGCCGGTCACCATCATCCGCGCCCCGCGCGCGACCTTGCGGCGGGCGTGCGCGATGGCGTCGAGCCCCCCGGCCTGCTCGGTCACCATGACGCCGACCGGTCCCCGCAGGTCGTGGCGGATGGAGATCTGGCCGGTGTTGACCGCGTAGAACCAGGCGAACGACATGAACGCGCTGACGTGGTCGGGCCCGTCGTGCCACAGGTGCTGGAGCTCCCGCTGGCCGAAGTCGAAGCCGCCTGAGGCGCTGGCGGTGATCACGCCCACGTCGAGCGGCGATTCCGGCTCGAACCCGGACTCGGCGATGGCCCGGTCGGCGGCGTAGAGCGCGTACTGCGTCATGAGGTCGGTCTGCGGCAGGATCCGGGCCGGCAGATGGTCGCGCGGTTCGAAGCCCTCCACCTCGCCGGCCAGCGGCGAGGGCAGCCGGGCGGCGTCGAAGCGGCGCAGCGGCCGGATGCCGTTGCGCCCGCTCAGCAGCGCCGTCCAGTACTCCTCGGGGGTCAGGCCGACGGGGGCGACCACGCCGACCCCGGTGACCACGACGTCCGTGTCATGCATGCGATCACCCTTCGAAACGGCGCAGCAGCATGGCGCTCTGGAAGCCGCCGAAGCCGCTGCCCACGGTCAGCGCGACGTCCACGCGCTGCTCGCGCGCGACCAGCGGCACGTAGTCCAGGTCCAGCTCCGGGTCGGGGTCGTGCAGGTTGGCCGTGGGCGGGATCGCGCCCCTGGTCACCGCGAGGGCGGCGGCCGCCACCTCGATCGAGCCGATGGCGCCCAGCGAGTGGCCGATCATCGACTTGATGGAGCTGATCGGCACCCGGTGGGCGTGCTGCCCGAGCGCGGTCTTGATCGCCGCCGTCTCGTGCCGGTCGTTCTGCTTGGTGGCCGTGCCGTGCGCGTTGACGTAGCCGATCTCGGACGGGTCGCAGCGCGCCTCGTCCAGCGCCGCGGTGATCGCCGCGGCCATCTCGGCGCCGTCGGAGCGCAGGCCCGTCATGTGGTACGCGTTCCCGCGCGAGGCGTAGCCGGTGATCTCGGCGTACACCCGCGCCCCGCGCCGCCGGGCCGCCTCGGCCTCCTCCAGCACGAGCACGGCCGCCCCCTCCCCCAGGACGAACCCGTTGCGGGTGCGGTCGAAGGGCCGCGAGGCGCTGCCGGGCGTGTCGTTGTAGCTGGAGGTGGCCTTGATGGCGTCGAAGCAGGCCACGGTGATGGGCGCGATCGGCGCGTCGGTGCCGCCCGTGACCATGACATCGGCGCTGCCCTCGCGGATCAGCTCGCAGGCGTAGCCCACGGCGTCGATGCCCGAGGTGCACCCGGCCGACACCATCGACACCGGCCCCTGCGCGCCGATCATCCAGGCCACCTCGGCGGCCATCGAGCTGGGCACGAAGTAGTCGTACAGGTACGGCGAGGCCAGGGTGTGGTCCACCTCCCAGGTGGCGCCCCGGCCGCTGATGGCCACGTACTCCGACTCGAGCTTCTGCGTGCAGCCGACGGCGCTGCCGATGCTCACGCCCACGCGGTGGGCGGCGGCCTCCTCGACCTCCAGGCCGCTGTCGGCCATGGCCTCGCCGCAGGCGGCCAGCGCGAACTGGGCCGCCCGGTCCAGCCGCTCGGCCGCGCCGTCCGGCAGGCCGGCCTGGCCCGGGTCGAAGTCGGCCTCGGCGGCCATCTGGGAGCGGAAGGGCGAGGGGTCGAACGCGGTGATCCGGCGCGTGGCGGTGGCGCCGGACATCAGCAGGTCCCAGAACGGCTTGACCCCGATCCCGCCGGGGGCGATCACGCCGAGCCCGGTGATGACGACCCGCCTGCTCATGGCCGCCCCGTCGCCTCGGGCAGGGCCGCGGCCCGCGTCTGCCGCGTCTCGTACAGGGTGGGCTCGCTGGTGCTGAGCGCCCGCAGTGCGCCGGCGTGCGGGGCGAAGTCCGGGTGCTGGACGGCGGCGCGGAACGCGGCCTCGTCCTCCCAGGCGGCGACGTTGACGTAGTGACGGTCCTGCCCGGTCTCCAGCGGCCGCAGCAGCATGTGCCACAGGAAGCCGGGCCTCGATCCCATGAACTCCGAGGTGGCGGCGAACACGCGCTCGAACTCCTCGGCCGGGCCGTGCAGGAGGAACCTGTTCACGAACGTGACGGCTCCCCCGAACTCCGTGTGCGGCATCCGTACTCCTCGGTCGTGGGCCGCCGAGTCGGTCGACAGCTCTCAGCACGACGCTGGGGCACGGTTCTCGCGGCCCGCTCGAACCCAGGTCGTCTAGCGCCATTCGAGCCGCCGGTGTGACCCTTGCGCCGACCGAAAGGAGAACCCCATGTCCGAGGAAGGCCGGGTCGCCCTCGTCACCGGTGGCACCAGCGGCATCGGGCTGGCCGTGGCGCGGTCCCTGGGAGGCGCCGGGATGCGCGTCTTCCTGTGCGCGCGCACGCAGGACGCCGTCGAACTGACCGTCAAGGGCCTGCGGGAGTCGGGGGCCGAGGCCGACGGGCGGGTGTGCGACGTCCGCGACGCCGCCGCGATCCAGGACCTCGTACGGGCCGCCGTCGACCGGTACGGCCCGATCGACGTGCTGGTCAACAACGCCGGCCGCGGCGGGGGCGGCGTCACCGCGGAGATCCCCGACGAGCTGTGGCTCGACATCCTGGACACCAACCTCACCGCGCCGTTCCGGATGATCAAGGCGGTGCTGACCACGGGCGGGATGCTGGAGCGGGGACGGGGGCGGATCATCAACATCGCCTCGACCGCCGGCAAGCAGGGCGTCGTGCTCGGCGCGCCGTACTCCGCCTCCAAGCACGGCGTCGTCGGCCTGACCAAGGCGCTGGCCCTGGAACTCGCCAAGACCGGCATCACGGTCAACGCCGTCTGCCCGGGCTACGTCGAGACGCCGATGGCGCAGGGCGTGCGCCAGCGGTACGCGGCCTTCTGGGGCGTCACCGAGGACGAGGTGCTGGCCAAGTTCCAGGACAAGATCCCGCTGGGCCGCTACTCCACGCCGGAGGAGGTCGCCGGGATGGTCGGCTACCTCGTCTCCGACACGGCGGCGTCCGTCACCGCGCAGGCGATCAACGTCTGCGGCGGACTCGGCACCTTCTAGAAGCGGTCCCCTCTGAGTGATAGGAGCGCCCGTGGCGACCTCACCGACGCACGAGACCGAGCACCAGATCACCCTGTCGGCGGACCCGCGGGCCGTCTACGCGGTCCTCGCCGACGCGACCGCGTGGCCGGCGGTCTTCCCGCCCTCCGTCCACGTCGAGCGGATCGAGGAGAACGGCGGGGAGGAGCGCATCCGCATCTGGGCGACCGCCAACGGCCGGCCCAAGACGTGGACCTCGCGACGCGAGCTGGACCCGGAGCGGCTGCGCATCCGCTTCCGCCAGGAGGTGCCCGCGCATCCCGTGGCCGCGATGGGCGGCGAGTGGATCGTCGAGCCGGTCGACGCCACCACCACCCGGGTCCGGCTGACGCACGACTACAGCGCGGTGGACGAGGAAGGCGCGGACTTCATCGCCAAGGCCGTCGACCGCAACAGCGAGGCCGAGCTGGCGGCGCTGCGGGCCGCCGTCGAGGACTCTGGCGAGGTGAGCCGGCTGGCGACGTTCGAGGACACCGTACGGGTGGACGGCGCGGCGGGCGACGTCTACGACTTCCTCTACCGCGCCGACCTGTGGCCGGAGCGGCTGCCGCACGTGGCCCGGATCGTGGTCGAGTCGGAGACTCCCGACGTGCAGCTCATGGAGATGGACACCCGCACGGCCGACGGCTCGACGCACACCACGGCCTCGGTGCGGGTCTGCTTCCCCGAGCACCTGATCGTCTACAAGCAGCTGCGGACGCCGAAGCTGCTGGCGGTGCACACGGGCCGCTGGACGGTGCGGCCGGAGGGCGACGGCGCCGCGGTCACCTCCCGGCACACGGTGGCGATCGCCCCTGAGGCGATCGCGAGCGTGCTGGGCGAGGGCGCCACGATGGCCGACGCGCACGCCTTCGCCCAGGAGGCGTTGAGCCGCAACAGCATGACGACGCTGAAGGCGGCCAAGGAGTACGCCGAGGGCCGCCGCTCGGCCCGCGTCTGAGAGCGGTACGCGAACGGGCCGCGTCCCCTTCCAGCGGGGACGCGGCCCGCGGTCACGTCACGGACAGGGCGCCGTCGATGGCGAACACCGTGCCGCTGGCGTACGCGGCCTCGGGCGAGGTGATCTGGACGATCCACCAGGCGATCTCCTCGGGCCGCCCGATCCGGCCGACGGGCACCCGCCCGCGCATGGCGTCCAGGAACCCGGCGTAGTCCTCCTCGGACATCCCGGCCCGGACCCCGGCGGCCGTGTCGACGACGCCGGGGGCCAGGCCGACCACCCGGATCCCGCGCGGCCCGAGCTCCACGGCCCAGGACCTGGTCAGCAGGTCCAGGGCCGCCTTCGTGGCCCCGTACACGGCGTTGTGCGGCCAGGAGCGCAGCCCGAGGGAGCCGGCGGAGCTGACGTTGACCACCACTCCCCCGGCGGCGGCGAGGTCGTCCAGCACGGCCTGGGTGAGCATGACCGGCGCGACCAGGTTCGTCGCCACCTGCGCCTCCACCCGGGCCCGGTCGAGGCCGCCGAGCGGGCCGAAGACACCCGTCCCGGCGTTGTTGACCAGCACGTCCACGCGGCCGAAGCGCTGCCGGGCCGCCTCGGCCACGGCTTCGGGCGCGCCGGTCTCGGTGAGGTCGGCGCTGAACGGCTGGATGCCGTCGTGGCCGGCCGCGGTGTCCTTGAGCGCTCCCGCGTCACGGCCGACGACGAGCACGCCCCAGCCCCGCTCGGCGTAGGCGTGGGCGGTGGCCCGGCCGATGCCGGACCCGCCTCCGGTGACGATCGCCGTCCTGGTCATCCCGCCTTCCCCTCCTTGTGCAGAAGCGTGAGCCGTTCGAGGACCGGCACGATGTCGTTGGGGCTGGGCATGCCGACCACCTCGGCCCGCATCCGGGCCGCCGCGGCGGCGTAGGACGGGTCGTCGAGCAGGCCGACGATCCGCTCGCGCAGCCGGTCGGGCGACAGCTTGTCCTGGTCCTCGATGTACGTGCCGGCGCCGCTGGCGGCCAGCCCGGTGGCCTTCTCCATGGAATCCCACATCATGTCGGGCACGATGAGCTGCGGGACCCCGTGGGACAGCGCCGTCATGAAGGTGCCCGAGCCGCCGTGGTGGACGATCGCGTCGCACGACGGCAGCAGCGCGTTCAGCGGCACGAAGTCGACGGCCCGGACGTTGGCCGGCAGCGTGCCGAGCCGGGCGCGCAGGTCGGCGGGGAGCAGGGCGACCACCTCGGCGTCCAGCCCGTCCACCGCGGCGATCAGGTCGCCGGCGGCGACCGTCCCGCCGTCCTCCACCTCGCCCAGCGACACGCCCAGCGTCAGGCAGATCCGCCGCGGGTACGGCGCGGGCTCCCGCAGCCAGCCGGGCAGGACCGAGCGCCCGTTGTAGGGCACGTAGCGCACGCCCACGTAGTGCAGGTCGAGCGGGATGCGCAGGGACGCGGGCGTCGGGTCGATCGTCCACTGCCCGAGCACCAGCTCCTCGTCGTGCTCGCGGACCCGTTCGCCGTGGCGGCCGAGCGTCCAGTCGAGCCACTCGGCCAGCGGGTCGTCGCGCAGCTCGGGGGGCCGCTGGTCGAGCATCGCGCGGAAGCGGGTCCGGTTGCGCCCCATCTGGTCGGGCCCGAACAGCAGCCGGGCGTGGGCGGCGCCGGCGACCCGCGCGGCCACGGGGCCGGCCAGCGTCAGCGGGTCCCAGATCACGAGGTCGGGCCGCCACTCGCGGGCCAGCGCCACCAGGTCGTCCACCATCGGCTCGGCGCACACGTTCTGGAACACGAACGCGGTCATCGCGCTGAACATGCCGATCGCGTGCTCCCACGGGAACGGGTCGTAGCGGGAGTTGCTCATGGCCAGGCCGCCGAGGTTGCGGTCGTCGGCGAAGCTGGAGGTGGCCTTCTGCGTCTCCGGCTCGATCTCCAGCGGCGGGCCGACGGGGATCGCGGTCAGGCCGGCCGCCGCGATGGTCTCGGCCAGGTCCGGCTGGCTGGCGACGACGACCTCGTGGCCGGCGGTGCGCAGGGCCGAGGCCAGGGTGACCTGGGCGTAGAAGTGCGACGGCGCGGCGAACGTGGTGAACAGGACACGCATCGGCATCTCACCTTCACGAGGACAGGCTGTGCAGGCAGGCCACCAGGCTGCGCGCCTGCACGTTGAGGTAGTTGCTGTGCTTGAGCAGCTCGGCGAGCTGGTGCAGGGTCATCCACCGGTAGTCGGCGCCGTCCTCCACGTCGACCTCCGCCTCGACCACGGCGTACGTGTTGACCGCGTTGTAGAAGCGGCCGCCCTCCTCCGACAGCGCCACCGAGTACCTGACCAGCTCGGGCGGGGCGTCCCGCACGACGTCGAGGAAACGCGGGCGCGCCTCCGGCGGCAGGGCCCCCAGGTTGCCGGGGGTGCACTGCACGGTCGGCGCCAGCTCCATCACGTTGACGTAGCCGGGCTCGACGCGGGCGTGCACGAGGACGTGCAGGACGCCGTCGATCCGGCGCGCGACGAACGCCACGATGCCGTTGCCCGACGGCTCGATCATGGGCTGGCTCCACGAGGCGACCTCGCGCGAGCCGCCGGCCACGTCCACGCCGATCACCCGGAAGAACAGCCCGTTCTCGTGCGCGATGGCCCCGCCGGCCCGGTGCCAGCGAGGCACGCGCGTCAGCGGCGTGACCCGGGTGACCACCTCCGACTGCGCCCTGATGCCGGTGATCCAGCTCAGGATCTCCGGCATGGAGTGCAGGCTGCCCTCCGCGGCGCTGCACGAGCGCACCAGCGCCTGGTGGAAGTCGTCCTCGGGGACGACGATCAGCGGATGAATGTCCTGGCTGGTGAACGGCAGGCACGACAGGACCGTGCGGGTGTCCATGTTGACCAGGTTCTCGACGCCCAGCAGCCGGTGGAGCTGGCCGAAGGTGAGCCAGATGAAGTTCTCGCCCACGGGGACGTCGCCGTCCACTTCGACGATCATGTTGCGGTTGCGCTTCTGGTAGAACCAGGCGCCCTGCTCCGACTGGAGCACGTCGGCCAGCACCCCGTGCCGCGCGCTGTCGCGGAAGAACTCCAGGTACGGCACCGCCTTGCCGCGGTGGACCCGCGAGAAGTTGCTCTTGGTCGCCTGGACCGTGGGCGACAGCTGCAGCCCGTTGGCGTTGCCCGGCTCGAACTTGGCCTGCATGAGGCAGTGCAGCACCCCGTCGAACTCCTTGACCAGGATGCCGAGGATGCCGACCTCGGGCTGGACGATGATGGGCTGGCTCCAGCGCGGCACCGGGGCGCCCGGGATGTGCACGTCGATGCCGGTGACGCTGAAGAACTTGCCGCTGTCGTGGCCGATGTCGCCCGTCTCCGGGTCGGTGCTCCACCCGGTCAGCTCCTCCAGCGGGATGCGCGTCACGCGGTGGGTGCTGCGCGCGGCGCGCTCGGTGTACCAGGACCAGAACGCCTCCAGCCCGTCGCCGGCGAGCATGGAACGCGCGATGCGGGCCGTCAGCCGCCCGTTGGGCCGCGACCGGATGGCGTAGGTGGGAGGGGCGCCGCTCATGCCGGGTCCAGCCCGTCCCGGGTGACCCTGCGGTGCTCGACCCGCCACCCGCCGTCCGACCTGACGAGCCGGTCGGTGCACACGGTGCTGCGCCTGACGACCACCTCGCCGCCGGTCGGGATCTCCAGGACCAGGGCGTAGCTGCGGGCCGTGAGCGTTCCGTCGTCGCCGGGGGTCACGGTCAGCATCCCGATCCAGTGCCGGCGCTGGACGCCGGCGGTGGCGAACTCGTCGGCGACCTTGCGCGCCGCCCTGGCGATGTCCGCCGATCCGTGGACCGCGCTGTCGCCGACCTCGAAGACCCCGTCCTCGGTGAACGTGGCGGCCCACTCGTCGGTCGATCCGGCGTCCAGGAGCTGCATCTGGCGCGCGTAGAAGTGCTGCGCCTGCGCGTACTGAGCGTCAACGTGCTGTGCGTCCACCTCGGCCTGCCCTCCGCGAGTCGGTCGTGCGGGCCCACGATCCCGTCCGCGGCTAGAGAGGCGCCTGACAAGCGATAGTCCATCGCCGTTCCAGCGTGACTGCACGGAGCGTGGCCAAGCTGATCGCGAGCGGGGGCGCCGTCCCCGGAACGGAACATCAGGAAAGCAACGGCCGACGACGAAGAGGCGGGAAGATGACCCAGTTCAGTCTCGGCGAGCTGAAGCAGATCATGCGGCAGGTCGCGGGCGACGACGACACGATCGAGCTGGTCGACGGCTTCGAGACCAGGACCTTCGAGGATCTCGGCTACGACTCGCTGGCGCTGCTGGAGATCGTCCACCACGTGGAGCGCGCGTGCGGGCGCAAGCTGCCCGACAGCGAGCTCGGGGACATCACCACCCCCAAGGAGCTCGTCGAGTTCGTCGGCGAGCTGGAACGGGCGTGACCCCCCGGGACATGGCCGGCCGCACGGTGGTGGTCACCGGCGCCACCTCGGGGATCGGGCGCTCGGCCGCCGTCGGTCTCGCCCGCCGCGGCGCCGAGGTGGTCGCCGTCGGGCGGGACCCGGCCAGGCTCAAGGACGTCCTCAGCGAGCTGACCGAGGTCGGCCAGGTCAAGCCGTACGGGCTGCGGGCCGACTTCGGCCGCTTCGACGACGTGCGCGCCGCCGGCGAGGACCTGCGGGGCCGCTTCGAGCACGTCGACGTGCTGGCCAGCAACGCGGGCGGGATGTTCCGGACGCGCACGCTCACGGCCGACGGCTTCGAGAGCACGATCCAGGTCAACCACCTGTCCGGCTTCCTGCTGGCCCACCTCCTGCGCGAGCGGCTGTCCGGCGGGCGGATCGTCGTCACCTCCTCCGACGCGTACACCACGGGCGCGCTGGACCCGGACGACCTCAGGGCCGAACGCGGCCGCTACGGCGCGGGCCGGGCGTACGGCACGTCCAAGCAGGCCGGCATCCTGTTCGCCGCCGAGGCGGCCCGGCGCTGGCCCGACGTGCTGGCCACCAGCTTCCATCCCGGCCAGGTCCGCACGCTCATCGGCCGGGGCACGATCGCGTCCTGGTACTTCCGCTTCAACCCGCTGCTGCGCACCGCCGACAGGGCCGCGGACACGCTGCTGTGGCTGGCCACGGCCCCGGCCGAGGAGATCGTGCCCGGCGGCTACTACATGGACAGACGGCCGCACCCGGTCAAGGGGCCGACGGCCGATCCGCGGCTCGCCGCGCGGCTCTGGGACGCCAGCGCCGCCGCCATCAGTGAAAGGGAATCATTGTGACCACATACGCTCCCGGCTCGCCGTCCTGGTTCGACCTGGGCTCGCCGGACGTGGCGGCCTCGGTGGCCTTCTACACCGGGCTGCTGGGCTGGACGGCGACCGAGATCAGCGAGCCCGAGGCCGGCGGCTACACGACCTTCCACCGTGACGGCAAGCTGGTCGCGGCGGTCGCCTACCACCAGATCGACACCCCTTACCACCGCCCGTACGGCCCGGACCAGCAGCACGGCATGCCGGCCATCTGGACCGTCTACTTCACCACCGACGACGCCGAGGCGCTGAACGAGCGGGCGCCGAAGGCCGGCGGGGAGACCATCATGACCCCGATGGAGGTCATGGGCCTGGGCAAGATGGCCGTCTACGCCGACCCGGCCGGCGCCGCGTTCGCCGTGTGGGAGCCGATGGCCATGAAGGGCGCCGAACTGATCGGGCAGCCGGGCTCGGTGCGCTGGGTGGAGCTGGTCACCACGGACGTGGAGGGCTCGGCCGCGTTCTACCGCGACGCGCTGGGCCTGACCACCGCGCCCGGCGACGGCTCCCCTGTCTGGCAGGTCGCCGGCACGACGGTGGGCGGCGTGCGCAAGCTGGGCGTGACCGGGGCGGTCCGGCCGTACTGGGCCGTCACGTTCGGCGTGGAGGACTGCGACGCGACCGCGCGCAAGGCCGTCGAGCTGGGCGGCTCCGTGGAGAACGCGCCCGCCGACACGCCGCTGGGACGCCGGGCCGACCTGCTCGACCCGCACGGCGCAGGGTTCTCGGTGCTGTCATGAGCGCCGAGCCCGTGGTCGAGGTCAATCCGTTCGAGTGCCCGATGCAGTCGATGCGCGAGAAGCCGCAGGTGCACGACGAGCTGCGGGACGGCGGGCCGCTGGTGCGGGCGCAGGCGCCCGCGGGCGGCCCGGTGTGGGTGGTCACGGACTTCACGCTGGCCAAGTCGGTGCTGGCCGACCCCCGCTTCGTCAAGGACCCGGGGCTCGCGCCGGAGTCGTGGCACGGCATCGAGGACGGGCTCGACAGCCCCGCCCCCGAGTACCGGCCGTACACGCTCATCGCGGTGGACGGCGAGGACCACCGGCGGCTGCGCCGCGTCCACGCCCCCGCCTTCAACCCGCGCCGGCTGGCCGCGTCGGCGGACCGCGTCACCACCATCGCCCGCAACCTGTTCACCGACCTGGCCGACAGCTCGGACGCCTCCGGCGAGCCGGCCGAGCTGATCGACGGGTTCGCCTACAACTTCCCGCTGCTGGTGATCTCCGACCTGCTCGGGGTGCCGGTGACCGACCCGGTCATGGCCAGGAAGGCCGTCAGCGCGATGAAGCAGCTCGCGCTGGGCACCGCGAGCGACGCGGAGTACGACACCTCGGCGCTGGAGGAGCTGCTCTCCCAGGCGGTCGGCTCGGCGATGGAGGGCACGGCCGACACCATGACCCGCGTGCTGTACGAGCGGGGCCTGGCCGAGTTCGGGGAGCTGCCGCCCGACAAGCTCGTCTACATGATCATGGGGTTGATCTTCGCCGGGCACGACACGACGGGCTCGTTCCTCGGGTTCCTGCTGGCCGAGACCCTCGCCGGGCACCTCGCGCCGGACGCCGACGCGGGCGAGTTCGTGGAGGAGATGCTGCGCGAGCATCCGCCCGTGCCGTACACGCTGTGGCGCTTCGCCGCGCAGGAGGTGGTGCTCGGCGGGGCGGTGCTGCCGCCGGGCGCGCCGGTCCTCATCGACATCGAGGGCATCAACGCGCACCGCGAGGACCCGGCCAGCCGCCGGCTGACCTTCGGCGACGGTGCCCACTACTGCATCGGCGAGCAGCTCGCACAGCTCGAGTCGCGGGTCATGATCCAGGTCCTGCGGGAGCACTTCCCGCACGCGCGGCTCGCCGTGCCGTTCGACGACCTGCGCTGGGGCCGTAAGGGATCGCAGACCGCGCGTCTCACCGAGCTGCCCGCCTGGTTACGGCCGCGCTGAAATATGCGGTCAGAAAGTGACCGGGTTCTCCTCTAGCGTGAAGACGGAGGCCATGTAACTCGGATACAGAGGCGGGGAACGATATGCAGCCGAAGTACATCACGATTCTCGGAGCCCGCGAGAACAACCTGAAGAACCTCTCGGTCGAGGTGCCGAAACACCAGATCACCCTTTTCACCGGTGTGTCCGGGTCGGGGAAATCGTCGCTGGTTTTCGACACCATCGCGGCCGAGTCCCAGCGGCAGCTCAACGAGACGTTCACCGCGTTCGTCCGCAACCGGCTGCCCAAGTACGGGCAGCCGGACGCGGACACCATCGAGGGCCTGTCCACCGCCATCATCATCAACCAGAAGCGGATCGGCGGGAACTCCCGCTCCACGGTCGGCACCATCACCGACCTGTACGCGCTGCTGCGGCTGCTGTTCTCCCGCGCCGGCGAGCCCTACGTCGGCTACTCCAACTCCTTCTCCTTCAACGACCCCGCCGGCATGTGCATGGACTGCGAGGGCCTGGGCCGGCGGGTCCAGCTCGACCTGGACAAACTCCTCGACAAGTCGCGCTCGCTCAACGAGGGCGCCATCGACCATCCGGCGTTCGCGGTCGGCGGATGGTTCTGGAAGTTGTACGCCAATTCCGGCCTGTTCGACAACGACAAGAAACTCCGGGATTACACCAAGCAGGAATGGGAGGCGCTGCTCTACGGCGCCGAGGGGTCCGTCCCGCTCGAATGGCAGGGCGGCCAGATCAATTCCAAGTACGAGGGCCTCGTCCCCAAGTTCGACCGGCTCTACATCCGCAAGAGCCCCGAGGAGATGAGCGCCAAGAACCGGGCCGCGCTGGAGCGCGTCGTGTCGGTGTCGGCCTGCCGCACCTGCAACGGCCAGCGGCTCAACAAGGAGGTGCTGGCCTGCCAGATCAACGGCCGCAACATCGCCGAGTTCTCCGCGCTGGAGATCGGCGACCTGATGCGGGCCGTCAGGGAGGTCACCTCGACCCGGGTGACGACGCTGCGCGACAACCTGCTCGAACGGCTCGGCCACATGGTCGACCTCGGGCTCGACTACCTCACCCTCAGCCGCGAGACCTCGACGCTGTCGGGCGGCGAGTCGCAGCGCATCAAGATGATCCGCCACCTCAACAGCTCCCTGGTCGAGGTCGCGTACATCTTCGACGAGCCGACCATCGGCCTGCACCCGCACGACGTCTACAAGCTGACCAGCCTCATGCGCCAGCTCCGCGACAAGGGCAACACCGTGCTGGTGGTCGAGCACGACCGCGACGTCATCGAGATCGCCGACCACGTGATCGACCTCGGGCCCAAGGCCGGGCGCCACGGCGGCGAGATCGTCTACCAGGGCGACGTCCAGGGCCTCTACCGGGCCGACACGCTCACCGGGGCCTGCATGCGCAAGCTGCTGCCGATCAAGGAGGAGTTCCGGCGGCCCACCGGGCACCTGACCGTGGCCGACGCCACGCTGCACAACCTCAAGAACGTCACCGTGGACATCCCGACCGGCGTGCTGACGGTCGTCACCGGCGTCGCCGGCTCCGGCAAGAGCACGCTGATCCACAAGGTCTTCCGCGAGCAGCACCCCTCGTCCGTCATCATCGACCAGTCGGCCGTGACCACCAACCGGCGCTCCAACCCGGCGACCTACACCGGCATCATGGACGAGATCCGGCGGCTGTTCGCCCGGGCCAACAAGGTCAGCGCTTCCCTGTTCAGCTTCAACTCCTCCGGGGCGTGCCCGGCCTGCCAGGGCGAGGGCGTCATCTACACCGACCTCGCGTTCATGGACCCGATGATCACACTGTGCGAGGTGTGCTCGGGCAAGCGGTTCACCGAGGAGGTCCTGAGCCACAAGCTGCGCGGGCGCGACATCAGCGAGGTGCTGGCGCTGAGCGCGGCCGAGGCGGCCGACTTCTTCGCCCGCGAGCCGAAGATCGCCGAGACGCTCCGGTCGATCGTGGACGTCGGGCTCGGCTACCTCCAGCTCGGCCAGCCGCTCAACACCCTGTCGGGCGGCGAGTGCCAGCGCATCAAGCTGGCCACCGAACTGGGCAAGAAGGGCACCGTGTACGTCATGGACGAGCCCACCACCGGCCTGCACATGTCAGACATCGACAGCCTCATGGCCGTGATCAACCACCTGGTGGACACCGGCAACTCCGTCATCGTCATCGAGCACAACCTCGACGTCGTCAAGAACGCCGACTGGATCATCGACCTCGGCCCGCGCGGCGGCAGCTCGGGCGGGCAGATCATGTTCGAGGGGACACCGCGCGCGCTGCTGGACGCCGACAACTCACTGACGGCCGAGTGCCTGCGCGCCTCACTGAACGGCGGTCGCGAGTCCTGACCGCTGGTGTCCGCGGTGGATGACGAGGAGGACGACCGCGACCAGCGGCTGGAGTATGTCGGTGGGAATGGTCCAGACGTTGTTCGGCGCCGTGTTGCCGTGGGCGACGAGCTGCATGACGTGGCCGGCGGCGTCGCCCCAGTAGAGCACGGCCATGGCGATCACGGCGGCGTTCATGAACGACCCCCGGTTCCAGATGCTCAGGAACCCGATGAGCCCGACGGCGATGTCGGCCCAGCCGACCTCCCACTGGAAGGCGCTGTGCGCGAACCCGATGCTGTCGGCGACCTCCGGCGCGTACGGGCCGATGTGCGAGAGGCCGCCGAGCATGGACAGCACCCCGCCGCCGGCCACGAACCACAGCAGCCACAACTCGACCACGCGGGGCCGGGTGCGCCGCGCCGGGGCACGATCGAGCAGGCTGTGGAGCAGCGCGCCGATGACGAGGCCGAGGAAGGTGACGACGAAGAACGCCATGTCAGCACCCTAGGAAGCCCGCTGACCAGCCGTCCGGCACCGCGCCCGGCGTGTCGACCTCGGCTCGATGAATCCGTGGCCCAGCCAGGGCTCCGGTGACCCGCATGGTGATCGCCTCCGGCGAAAGCGGCGCGGCTGCGCCCCGGCACACGGCCATAGTGAGGACATGCGCGTAGCCGTTCTGTCCGATGTCCACGGAGTCCTGCCCGGCCTCGAGGCGGTGCTCGCCGAGCCCGACGTGGCCGCCGCCGACCTGCTCGTCCTCACCGGCGACCTGGCCGCGGGCCCGCAACCGGTCGAGACCCTCGACCTCCTGACGTCCCTCGGCGAGCGGGCGCTCTGGGTCAACGGCAACGCCGACCGGGAGCTGGTCGAGGTGGCCCGGGGCGGGGAGTGCCCGTACCCCGTCTCCCGGTGGGCCGCCGAGCAGTTGCGGGACGACCAGGTCGCCCTGCTCGCCCGACTCCCCGACCGGCAGGTGCTCGACCTCGGCCTGCTCGGCGTCACGCTGTTCGTCCACGCCACGCCGCGCCGGGACGACGAGATGATCCTCGTCGACAGCACGCTCGACCGCTGGGCCGAGGTCCTGGCCGGCGTCACCGCCGACACGGTCGTGCTGGGCAACACCCACATGCCGTTCGTCCGGCTGGTGGACCGCACGCTCGTGGTCAACCCCGGTTCTGTCGGCATGCCGTACGGCACGGCGGGCGCGCACTGGGCGCTGCTCGACGCCGAGAGCGGCGCGGTGACCCTGAGGCGTACCCTTTTCGACGCCGAGGAGGCGTCGCGGCGGCTGATCGCGGAGAGCGGCTTCGACGGGATCGAGGGGTGGGTGACCGACTACGTGACGACCGTTCACTCCGACGCCGAGGCCCTGGCGGTGTTCGCCGAGGTGGAAGGCCGCTGACGATCCCCGCCCTCACCCCTCCATCCGTGCGTGGACGTAGAGGAAGCCAGACTGCGAGCCCAGCAGCCGCTCCGGGACGGGCCCGGGCAGCCAGGGGCAGCGGCCGTCGGCCAGCATGCCGGTGTCGTAGCTCTCGACGCGCCACCCGTACGGGCTCAGCCAGGCCCCCGGATCGACGGGGCCGCTGAACGCCCCGAGGGCGCGCATGTAGGCGACGAACCGGTCGCCGTAGCCGGCGGTGTAGTAGCCGGGCCCCGTGACGTCGGCCGCCAGCGCGGAACCCGGCGCCGACACGGCCGACAGGTCGGCGGCCAGCCGGTCCAGGCCCGTATCGCCGAAGAAGTAGGTCAGGCCCTCGGCCAGCCAGAGGGTGGCCGCCCCGGGATCGAACCCGGCCTGCAGCAGGTGCCCGCACCAAGGCCGGGCCAGGTCGGCGGTGACCACGCGGTGGTGGCGGTGCGCGAGCGCCCCGGCGGCGGCCAGCATGCGCAGCTTGGCCCGCTGCCGCCGGGGGTCGCCGTCCACCTCGAACAGGACGAGGTCGGCGGGCAGGGCGCAGCGCCAGGCCCGGGTGTCGCACCCGGCGCCGAGCACGACCACCTGCCGCACCCCGCGCGCCACGGCCCCGGCCAGCACCTCGTCACCGAACCTGCCCCGGATGGCCACGGCGCCACGGGTCATGCCGATCAGGTCGAGCGCCCTCGCCCTGCGCACGGTGGCGTCGTCGACGAACAGGTGGGCGTACGGGTCGGCGAGCATCGGCTCGGGCAGCGCGCACTCCTGGGCCCTGACGGCGGCGGCGATGTCGCTGGTCTGGACGACGTCGAGGTCGAGCCTGAGCACGAGGTCCAGGTCGGTGTCGAGCACGCGGACTCCTACGGGAGAGGGCGTGGATACGCACCGTACTCTAGCAAACACTTTGCGTGGTCATTGCCGAACGTGAAGGTTCGGATACTTGGGGTCTACTGTCGCGACCGGTTTCGGTTGGGACTTTTCTGCAATCCCCTACCAGTAAATCCCAAGTCGTCGACAAGTGTCCTTTTCTAGGGTCCTCAGTGCAGCCGGGGCCGACAGTGGCCCGCGGCGGATGAGAGGAACGACATGTCCAAGATCACCATTGACGATCTGCCTTTCGAGGGCGCGGAGCTGACCGACGCCGAGCTGGGCGAGGTGGCCGGCGGCGCCAAGCCGCAGTGGCAGGTCAGCGCCTGGACCCTGGACGACGTGCCCTACGAGTGGTGGCTCGTCTGATCCAGCAGCCGGCCGGCAGCCAGTTGACGGCCATCGGATGAACACGGCGCGGTGGAACGCGAAGAGCGTTCCACCGCGCCGTTCGAGACGGGACCGAGCAGTGATAATGATCATGAGCGCGCGCGGGGACGGGGCGGCCGAGAGGGTGCTGGCCGCGCTCCGCCGGCGCGGCGCCTACCTGACGGGCACGGACGAGCCCACGGCCGGCGGCACGCCGGTTCTGTGGTGGGACAACGGCGACTACCCCGGACGCAGCCGCGTCACCGCGACGTTCACCGGCGGTGAGCGCCGGCTGATCCTGGACACCGGCGCGGAGACCGTCGACCTGTCGCAGATCACGGCGGTCTGGCGCAGCCGGCCGAGCGGGCCGGAGGCCGCCGCCACCGTGACCGACCCGACCCACCGCGCGCACGTCAGGCTCCAGGCGGAGATCATGCTGGACGGCGTGTGGAGCCTGCTGGACGCCCGCTGGCTGCCCGGGCGCCGCGCCGACGAGCTGCGGGCCCACAACAAGGTCTTCCACCTGGCACGGGCGATCGAACTCGGCTTCTCCGTGCCCGACACCACCTACACCAACGACCCCGCCCGGCTGACGGAGGCCTACGAGGCGGCGGGCGGCCGGCTGGTCGCCAAACAGATCGCCTCCGACCGCTTCGAGATCGACGGCGCCCAGCACCGCGCGTACACGACGGTGGTCACCCGTCGCCACCTCACCTCCCGGCACCGCGTGCGGCACGAGCCGATCGTCCTGCAGCCGTACGTCCCCAAGGCCGTCGAGCTGCGGGTGATCGTGGTGGGCGAGCAGGCGCTGGCGGCGGAGATCGACGCGTCGGGCTCCAGGGCGGCCAGGGACGACTGGCGGCACTACGACAACGACCGCGTCCGGTACGCGCCGCACGCGTTGCCGGCCGACGTGGCGCGGCGCTGCGCGCTCCTGGTCTCCGAGGTCGGGCTCACCTACGCCGCCCTGGACTTCATCGTCACGCCCGGCGGCGAGTACGTCTTCCTGGAGCTGAACTCCAACGGCGCGTGGGGGTTCGTCGAGCTGTGGGCCGGGCTGCCGGTCAGCGACGCGATCGCGGGCTGGCTCATGGACGGAGAAAAGCAGTGACCGATTTCGTCGAGCCCCTGGAGTCCTGCGGCGAGGCCCCGGATTCCAGAGCCTCGGCGAAGGACTCCGGGGCGCAGCAGCTCGATCAGCTCGTGCAGATCGGCCTGCGTGGAGCTCAGCCCCGGGCACAGGACCAGCGGTCGTCCCCTGCCCCCGCGGGACATCGG